>NZ_KE992666.1:0-55883 GCF_000466465.2 Clostridium sp. KLE 1755 | reverse complement strand
TGGGTTCCGGTGGGAGGGATCGATCCGTCCCTGCTGTTTGACGGGGACAGAGTTTATTATTGTACCAACCAGTCTTTGCATCCGGGGCGGGAGGAAATTACCCTGGAGGAAATAGATGTCCGCACGGGCAGGCTTCTGGGAGCGCAGAAAACGATTTGGAGCGGTGTGGGCGGCGGTTTTCTGGAAGCCCCGCACGTCTATCACATCGGAGAATGGTATTACCTGCTGGCAGCAGAAGGAGGCACCAATTTTAATCATATGATTACCGTTGCGAGAAGCCGCAGCGTGGACGGCTCTTATGAGAGCTGCCCCGGTAATCCTGTATTGACCAACCTGCATGATGCCAGCAGGCAGGTGCAGTGTTCCGGGCACGGGGATCTGTTTCAGGATCATCTGGGAAACTGGTGGCTGGTTCATCTGGCAACCCGGATTTCCAGGCGGACAATGAGCCATTTGGGACGGGAAACCTTCCTGACCCCGGTAACCTGGGAGGAAGATTGGCCTGTGGTGGGAAACAACAGGAAAGCCTCCCTAATTTGTGAAGGCCCTTTATGGGCGGAGCAGGAGGCGGAAAAAAGCTGGCAGGCGGATTTTTCAAACAGGAAATGGGAACCGGAATGGATTTTTCTGCGCAGGCCGGCAGAGGGGGCCTATGAAAGAGGAGAGGGTTCGTTGAAGCTGCACCCTTCCACAGTCACCTTTGAAGCAGCGAAAAGCCCTGTATTCGCTGCGGTCAGACAGTGTGATTTCGGATGTGAGACAGAAGCCGTATTTGATTTTGAACCCCGCAGGGAAGGCGACGAGGCCGGCCTGGCAGTAGTCCTCGCCTCTGATTTCCACTACCGTTTTGGGAAAAAAAGAACGCAGGAAGGGAATTTCCTTGTGGTGGAAAAAACAGCGGAGGATTTCCGGCAGACAGCATTCTGTGCGCCGGCTCCGGAGGGGGAACTGCGGCTATGTATCCGTGCGGATAAGGAATTTTTTACTTTTTGTTATGCATCCGGCGAAGGGGAGATTCACCAGGTATGCAAAGCTTCCACCCGCTTCCTTTCCTGCGAACTGGCAGGAAAATGTTTTACAGGCACGGTTATCGGTCTGTATGCAATGTCGGAGGTGACGACAGACGCTGTGATGGAAGTAAAGGAATTCAAAATGACGCCGCAGCCGGAATAAGGCCTTCGGATTACATGTGAATTTCACAAGTGAAATCCATTCATATTTGATATTGCAATCCATCCATAAATGCTGGTATGATATAGAAGTTACGGATATCATGCTGAATCGGAAAACAGATGAATGAAACAGCATGAGGGAAGGAGAAAAAGAATATGAAGGAAAAGAAAGGAATCATCATAGCCGCGGTGCTCCTGCTTCTTGTTTGTGCGGGAGCAGCAATCCTTTATGGAAAATTCCGTCCGTCAGGAGAAGCGGGAAGCAAGAACGTTACGGTTGTGGTAGTACACGGGGATCAGTCGGAGCAGACCTTTGAATACCATACGGATGCGGCGTATCTTGGCGAAGTGCTGGAAGCGGAACATCTGGTGGAAGGCGAAATGGGACCTTATGGTTTATTCATCACTGCCGTGGACGGAGAGAAAGCTGACGATACAAAGCAGCAGTGGTGGTGTATCACCAAGGGCGGCGAAACCGTCAATACTTCTGCTGAACAGACCCCGATAGCGGACGGAGATCGTTTTGAACTGACCATGAAGGAAGGCTATTAATGGCACATCTTAATACAAAGGAAATAGCGCTTATGGGGATCCTCAGCGCGCTGCTGATCATAGGGCAGGTTGCGCTGGGGTTTCTTCCCAATATTGAAGTTGTGACCCTTTTGGTAATCGCCTATACGCTTGTGTTCGGCAAAAAGGTGTTTTTTATCATCTATATTTTTGTGCTGGTGGAAGGGCTGATTTACGGCTTCGGACTATGGTGGATCAATTATCTTTATGTCTGGAGTGTTCAGGCCGCAGTCACCCTGTTTTTCAGAAAACAGAAATCGGTGCTGTTCTGGAGCATCCTTTCCGGCTTTTTTGGGATTACCTTCGGCGCGCTGTGCGCGCTGCCTTATTTTGCCATAGGGGGCCCGCAGGCGGCGTTTGCCTACTGGATATCAGGCCTGGCCTATGACATTCCCCACTGCATCGGGAATGTAGTGGTATGTCTTGTGCTTTTTAAGCCTGTGCTTTCCATATTGAAAAGGACCTGCGGTGAAATCAATGTGTGTGAAAATTGATTTCACCGCATTTTTTATTCCCGCGAGCAACGAGCCAAGTAGCCATGCTTGCATGGATATTTGGCGACTGCCGCGAGGGTCAAAGCCCCCGCTGCTCTGCAGCGAGGTCAATGGCATCAACCAGTTTTTTGGGATTATTTTTATGGCCTGTCAGATTACTCTGACAGGTTCTCTTTTTAACCATATCGTAGTATAGAATATATACTATATCTTATTTATAATTCATCATAATTGAGCTATTGTTGTAGTATAGAAAGGAGGCTCATATGTTCATTAAAGTAGTACCTAATACCAAAGGTGTCCATGACACCTGCTTCTGCTATCTTGTGGAATCATACCGTGAAAATGGGAAGATAAAGCATCGTACTCTCAAGAATTTTGGCCTTCTTGAGAATATTCAGGTACCTTATCTCAAGGCCATGTATGCAAAAAAGAAACCTCGTCTTGTATACAGTGACGAGGATACGTAGGGTAGACGGCTGATGTAAAAAGGGCACTGGAGGACCTCACCGAAATCCTGAGTTCCGATGAAGTCATCCGTGCGGCCAAAACTACTAAGGGAGGATTTACCCAGGTCAGAAAAATATCCCTGCTCGACACGCTTCTGTTTTATATCTTCCGTTCTGCCGAAACCACCAATAAAGACATAACTGCTTATTTCTCCAAGGCGGAAAAACCAAAGGTATCAAAACAGGCTATGTTTAAGGCATTGAACAAGACAAACCCTGCCGCTTTCCCTATTATTATAAGACGGTTTGCACAAAAGTTCTATAGCTATCATGATTATAATACCTTGGATGAATATCTAGTCCTTGCCTGCGACGGTACGAAGATGGACCTGCCGCCGACACCGGAAATGGTTGAAAAGTATGGAGGATACCTTAACCAATACATAACGGATACGAAACAAATCAAAAAACCGCAGGCGAGTTGCTCGGTATTGGTAGACGTCTTGAATCATGTGGTTCTTGATGCCCTTGTCAGGCCATGTAATACCTCTGAAATACCAATGCTTTTTAAGCATCTTGAGAATTGTGAAGATATTTTGCGCGATAAAAAGGTCATACTCCTCTGTGATCGGTACTATGGGTCGGCAGAACTTTTCCTGTATTGTATGCTTCATGGATACAAATTTATCGTCCGTGCAAAATCCTATACATACAAAGACTATGTATGCGGGATTGAAAGCGATGGCGAGATTTCCGTTCCTTTCAACAAGGCTTGGTATCAAAGGATGAAGAGAGATGACTGTAAGAATTATGCTGAAAGCCTCGGGGCTCTTGCGCTGCGTGTTGTAAAAAACCGGTTTGAGTACGTCATGAGTACAAAAAAACGGCCGCAAGAACCAGCCGTAATCGATACCACTTATTTTACAAATCTGGTACAGGAGCAATTCCCTTCCTCCAGGATTGTGGAACTCTATCATGTTCAGCGGTGGGACAATGAAACCGCTTATTTCGATATCAAGAACCATTTGGAAGCAGAACGGTTCAACTCAGGTAAATATAACATCGTTACAAATGAAATCTACGGCAAGATTCTTTGCTTTACACTCTGTGGCTGTTTTTATGAGGCAGCTGGTGAAAAAGAAGTGCAAAAGCATCATGGGGAAGGGCAACTTAGAAAATACGATTATATTCCCAACATGAAATATATCGTAGACACAGTACGTACAGAATACCGTCTGCTACAGCATCTGGCTGGAAGCAAAAGTGCTTTTTGCGGATTGGAATGGAGCAATTATCTTGCCAGCATAATAGAAGACCTCTCCAGGAGGGTGGTGCCCGTACGACCTGGTCGTCATTATAAACGATGGAAGAGATGGATGCAATGGATACCGATAGCAAAGTTTCGCCTGGATGGCCGAAGAAATCCTCCGATTGAAAAGTGTTATAAAAGCAATGGATATATGACTACGCAAGGGTAGCAGAGATAGTATAAAATTGAATCAAATGAAATATTTTCAAAAGAGAGCTTCTTTTGAGAGGAGAGTTTTGCGCTCTAAAAATGCAAAGAAAAACCAGTTCGCCCTTAAGTGAACTGGTTGATGCCATTGACCCCGCTGCTCTGCAGCGAGGTCTTTGATTGCGGTCATTTCCGGGTAAATTCTCCAAAAGGGTGGGGAAGCCTGCAAAGCTCCCCGGCCAGGGCCTTCTGCATGGAGACTAAAAGCTCTTTCCTTTTAGGATCAGAGGCCAGGTTGTGCTGCTCCATGGGATCCTCCACGATATCATAGAGCTGATCTTTATCAAAATAAGCGGGAAACAGACGATCCAGATTCCACCACATACCGTCATGATCTCCAATCTGGAAGGCCAGCCAGCCCGTTCGCCCGCAGAGCTCGGATTCCCGGGAGTTTCTTCCCGGCAGGCGGTTGGCAATGTATTTATAGCCGTCTTTAACGATAGCTCTGGAGTTTACATTTTCCATCAGAACGCTTTCCCGGGGATTCCAGGAGGATAGCGCAGGCTGCAGCAGACCGGCAAAGCTGTTTCCGTCCAGGCACATGTCGGAAGGAACAGGACAGCCTGCAAGCTCAAGAATGGTGGAAGCCAGGTCCGTTTCTGAAAGCAGCTGGGAAAAGATCCTGCCTCCCTCCAAATGTCCGGGCCAGTACATGATCAAAGGAATTCTGCCCAGATGACAGCTTCCTTTGCCTGCGGTGGGATGATCTGTGGTAAAAATAAAACAGGTGTCCCCGGAAGCACCGATGGCGTCTACCGCCTTACGGACTGCCTTCACCGCTTCGTCCAGCCACAATCCCTCGCAGGCGCTTTCCTCCATTCCCGCTGCCTGGATCCGTTCCAGGATTTGCTGCCTTGACGGCAGAACGCAGGGCGGCTGTTCCAACAGGCCGGCAGGAGAGGAAAGCGGATTCGCCTCCCGGAAGCGTTTCCCGGAATAACGGGCATGGGGAATAGATACGGCGATATAGGCAAAAAAAGGTTCGTTCTGTCCGCAGCGGCTGCGCAGATAGGCGTCGGCCCCTTCGATAACCCAGTCTATATTGTGGCTGCTGAGGGAAGCGGGCAGATAGGGTTCCGGATTTTCATAGTAGATTCGATCCACAGTGTCCCAGCCGTAATCATTCTTTTTCAGATAATCCACTGCATATTGATAGCCCTCCTGAACCCCCTTCCTGGCATCGGGATCCTCCCACGTTGCTTCCGGGGGGAACGAATGGTAGCGCCGATGGAGTTCATTACGTACAGGAAGCGGAAAATTATGCCATTTCCCAAAGACAGCCGTCTGATAGCCTGCCGTTTTCAGCATTTTAGGAAGAAGCGTTTCTTCAGGATATATGGCACTGTTGAACCATACCGTAGAAGGGCCGTTGCCGAACAGCTCCCTATGTTCTTTGCTGCGTTCCGGCAAACGTCCGGTCATGACAGTATACCGGGCGGGAGTGCAGATGGGGGAGGTACAGTAATAGTTGTCGAACATTACCCCGTCACCCGCCAATGAATCAATTGTGGGAGTAAGAAGCCGCCCGGAGGGCTTTTGTGTGGCCGCGGCAAAGGGATTTTGCGCCCGAATCAGGCCGGTATAGCCGGTTGCTTCAGCGTTATAGCAGTTAAGGCCTTCAAAATCCAGATCCTCTGCCAGAAATAGTACGATATTAGGATGTTTCATAGGGTTCCTCCTTTGTGATAATGGGGAGGGTAAGTGTGACAAGGGTTCCGTGGCCGTGGCTGCTGGTAATATGCAGGCCGTATTCTTCACCGAAATTCAGTTTTATCCTCCGGTTGACGTTAAACAGCCCCACGCCTAAAGAAGGGGCGGGGGAAGGGCTGTCCAGGGACAGCAAGATATGTTGAAGCCTGTCGGGGCTGATACTGCCATTGTCGTGCACGCAGAGAAGAAGACATTTGTTTTCTTCCCGACAGGTAATATCTATCTGGATGGATTTATCCTTGCGGATACCATGGGTGGTGGAATTTTCAACAATAGGCTGCAGGATAAAGCGGGGAATCAGCATGTCTGTGCAGGTATCCATAATATGGCAGCAGAAGCTGCAGGTGCTGCCATAGCGCCAGCCCATGATTTTGATATAATTCTGAAGATAGTCAATCTCATTTTCTGCCTTCCAAAGTTGTCCGTCGGATTTGAAAATTGGTTCCAGAAGGCATCCCAAAGCAGTAATGCATTCGGTAATGTTGTCCGCATTTTCCATTACGGCCATCCATTTAATGGTATTCAGGGTATTGTAGATAAAATGAGAATTTAGCTGGGCGCGCAGAGCCTGAAGCTCCTGTTGTGTTTTCTGTCTGTATATCTGTTCATTTTTATCCATCAGCTCAACGATGGAAAGAGACATTTGGTTGAAACTTTCCACCAGGATCCCCAGTTCGTTTTCCGGAATCTTTTTCAGGGGAGGAGTAAAACGGCCGTTTTTTATTTCATCCATTTTTTCAGTGAGTTCCTTCACCGGGTGCAGCTTGATGCGTAGCCAGAGACTGACTACCGGCAGCATGCACAGGCTTTCCAGAACCAGAGTCACCATGATTTTCCAGATGATATCCCGGCGTCCGGCAATCAGCTCCTCCAGTCGGATCCGGTTGACAAGAAACAGCCCGGTATTGGAAACCGGTATGCACAGGTTCAGAACGGGAACATGCTTATCGTAAGTAAGCCGGCTGGTATTACTGTTCTTAGAGGAAAGAAAGCCGTCATCTATTTCCCCGATCCGATCTTTGCGGCTTCCGGAAATAATCATGCCGTCTGAAGTAAGAAGAAGCAGCTCTTCGCCGGGGAGCTCAGCCTGAAAGGCATCATAGAACCGCTCCTCTTGAAAGTTAACGATAATATATCCATAAACAGTGCTGCTGTGGAAAACGGGAGAACGTCTTATCATGGTGACCAGGCGGGGATTTTTTTCTTCCTTATTAAACAGCGGATTAAAAAAATCTTCCTTTAATCCGCCGATGACGTTCCAGCTGTTATCGGTCCCTGCATATTCCAGAATCGGGGATACAGAGGCAGGTTCATCATTAATACAGGTGTGCAGCGGGCTGGCGCCAATCAGCAGATTGTCGCCGGTGTAAAAATAAATGGAATAAATGGAGGAATAGCTGCGCAGGATGCCGCTGACCTGTTCCAGATAATTACGGAAGAGAAGGATGCTGTCAATATCAGTTTCGCTGCCGGAGTGAGCCAGGATTTTTTGCCCGGTATTTCCATAGCTGAGAAGGTTGACGGCCCTGTCGGCTTCGTCCAGAGTCTGTTCGATCCGGTGCTGAGTCTGCTGCATGGACTGGATATGCAGCTTTTCACTGTTTTCCAAAAGAATCTGGAAGGCCCATTGGTAATACAGGGCAGAGCATATGAGCAGAAATATGAAATTTGCAGCGAGGAAAAAGGCGGCCATCTGGATGTTTAAATGCGTGAAGAGATTTTTCTTTGTTTTCATGTATTCCCCTATCTGTTGGTATGCATATGCCGGTATTCCGCAGGAGAAAGGCCGGTGGATTTTTTAAAAACCTTTCCGAAATAGGCAGGATCTGAGAACCCCAGTTCCGCGGCAATTTCATGGGAACGCTTCCGGGAATTCAAAAGAAGGAATTTTGCTTTTTCAATCCGGAGAGCATTGATGTAGTCGCTTAAACAGTAACCGACCTCTTTTTTAAACAGGTTGCTGAGATAATTGGGACTTAAGTGGACATAAGCTGCCAGCTGGCTCAGGGAAAGACACTCTCCGTAATTTTTGCGGATATAGGCTATGGTCAGGGCAATTTCAGAGGAAAACTGGCCGGCCTCGCAGACTTGTTCCCACAAAAGCTGGAGATAGGTAAGGTGGTCGTTACTCATATCCCTGAGATGCTTTTTGTGCTGCAGCTTTTCTGTATGTTCTTCAAGCATTTCCAGCCTGCCGATATGGCGCTGACGGCTGACCGTGTAAGCACTGAAGCGTGTCAGGTTTATGAAAAAACTACGGATTTGCGGCTGTGTTGGTAATATTTTACAAATTTCTTCCAGTTGTCTGAGATATTCACTGCGGTCAGGATCATCGAACAACGCAAATAATAGCGGATTACAGGCCATTTTTTTTAGTTCCTCCTGCAGGAAGGGAAGCAATTCTGCATCCGTCTGGGCAAAAGGGCAGGAGGGGTTAAAAAAGCTCTGTCTTACGGCCTCCTGATACCGGTTGGGCAGATCGCTGTAATCGTTGCAGAAATTGCTGAAGTTTAAATAAAAGCGGACGCCGAAATACATTTTCATAATTTCACTGCTCCTGGAGTAAAAATCAAGCAGTTTCTGCTTGTAGTCGGCGTTATCAGGCAGATTCAGCAGCAGAATATAAGCCGGCCCTTCCTCATGAAAAACTTCGCCTGTAATTTCTCTGTCCAGAAATTCATGGAGAACGTCCAGAATGGAGCTTTGCACCATCCGTTCCCTTGAGAGAAGCCTGGCTTCCTTGTAAGAAGCAGAGAAGGTAAGAGTAAGGACGCCGACAAGAAGATTCTTTTCTTTCAGACGAAGCTGACAGGCGGTCACATATTCCCTGAAAGAATTCCGGGCATTGCAGTTGTGCAGGGTAAAATATTCTTTAAAAAATCGTTCCTTTGCGTCAGACAGATTGGGCATACCGACATAGGAAGGGCCTCCCGGCAGAACGGACAGCTCATCCACAGCCTTCTGCAGCATTTTTTCCACTTCCTTAAAATCCATGGTGAGCTTAAGCAGATAACCGGAAACACTGTAAGCAATGGCTTCCTGTGCCTGTTCAAAATCTTCAACGCAGGTAAGAATCAGAAAACGGCATCTTTTATCCTGCCTGCGGATATTGCGGATAAGCGACATTCCATCCATTTCAGGCATACGAAGATCGGTAAGTATGATATCGGGGCGCTCAGACCGGTAAAGCTCCAGGGCCTGTGCGCCGTTTTCAGCATCTTCAGTCAGTGTGATTCCCAGGGCATCCCATTTGATAACATTACGGATGCCGATTCGCACCAGCATTTCATCTTCAACGATCATGGCTTTATACATGGTTCAGCCTCCTTAATCTGGTGTGTTGCAGACGGCTCCGGCCTTTTTGTCTGCGGTAGCAAGTGTGAAGTATTTAATTCTGATTATTGCAGAAAGTATACATGTAATCAATGAAATAATGGAAAAAACCGTGATAATTACTATGAAATCAGTATAAATTACATAAGAATGAAAATAAGACTGTAAAAAGTACCAAACAAACAGTTTGATTTACATTTACAGTTAGTGAAAGAAAACATACAATGAGATAAACGGAGGTGAAGCGCAGGTGGAAAAAAGAAAAAAAAGAGAAGCAGTAAAGAAAAGTGTGGAAAAATGGAAATTAAAAACAAACGGCGTATTCAGAAAAGATGGAATGCGTCTGTTGCTTATGGCGCTGCCGTTTGTGGCTGTTGTAATTGCTTTTTTCTATGTGCCGCTGTTTGGCTGGCTTTATGCTTTTATTGACTACAAGCCGGGAATTCCTCTATCACAGTCGCCTTTTGTGGGACTGAAATTTTTCCGTATTTTAATTGAAGACTGGAGTACGCTGTCTCGTGTTTTGCGCAATACGCTGGTAATGAGCTTTCTTGGTATTCTTTGTGCACCGCTTCCGGCCATTTTTGCCATTTTGCTCACGGAGATACCGTCTCCAAAAATACGTAAGCTGGTGCAGACCACCACAACAATTCCCAATTTTGTCAGTTGGATTATTGTTTATTCCCTGGCCTTTAACATTTTTTCCACAGGCGGTGTTTTTAACCAGACAGCAATGAAGCTGGGGATGATTTCCGAGCCTACCAATATCCTGGCCAACGAAGACGCGGTCTGGTATTTTCAGACAGCACTGGGAATATGGAAATCCCTGGGATGGAACGCCATCATATATTTTGCGGCAATCGCGGGGATCGACGGGGAGCTGTTTGATGCAGCCAGCGTGGACGGGGCCGGCAGGCTGCAGAAAATTCTGCATATCACAGTTCCGGGAATTGCATCGACCTTTATTGTTCTTCTGCTGCTGTCTGCCAGCAACATTCTGTCGGTGGGGCTGGATCAGTACCTGGTTTTTCATAACAGCATGGTTGCGGACAAGATAGAGGTTATTGATTATTACGTGTATCGCCTGGGACTGATTACGAATGATTATTCTTATGCGACAACAGTGGGGATTTTGAAGACAATTGTCAGTGTCACACTTCTTTTTTCTATAAACGGGCTTTCAAAGAAAATACGCGGATATGGCATCGTCTGAAGAAAAGGGCTTGCTCAAGGGAGGTAAACAGGAATGAAAAGAAAAAAGCTGTCGGTAATGGATGTGATTTTTTATGGAATGGATCATGTCCTGATGTTTCTCGTAATGCTTCTGTGTGTATATCCTTTTTATTATGTATTCATTTATTCCCTCAGCACTCCGTCTGATGCCCAGAAGGGAATCACCTTTTTCCCAAGGGGGCTCACATTAAGCAATTATGCGCAGGTCTTCCGGCTGTCGGGAATTCCCAGCGCGCTGCTGATTTCCTGTATGAGGACATTAATCGGGACGGTTATCACGATTCTGTGCTGTTCTCTGTTTGCGTATCTGGTCACAAAGGAAAAGATGTACGGAAGGAAAATCATTTATCGGATGGTAGTAATCACCATGTATTTTAGTTCCGGGCTGATTCCCTGGTATCTGACGATGAAGCTTTATCATCTGAATAATACCTTCCTGGTATATGTGCTTCCCACCGCTATTTCCGCTTATTATATTGTCTTGCTCAAGACTTTTATAGAGCAGCTTCCCGAATCGCTTGAAGAGTCAGCGAAACTGGACGGGGCGGGGTATCTTCAGATTTTCACTAAAATTGTATTCCCTTTATCCAAGCCGATTGTAGCAACCATTACCGTTTTCGCGGCAGTGGCCCAATGGAACAGCTGGTTTGATAATTATATTCTGGTATCCTCGGAACATCTGAAAACATTGCAGCTGATGCTTTATGAATATCTGAACGAGGCCAGCGCTATCGCTACTATGAGCAATACGGAACGGAATCAGGGCGTTATGGTCCAGATTACTCCGGAAGCGGTACGGATGACGATCACAATGGTGGTAACAATGCCGATTCTCTTCATTTATCCCCTGATGCAGAAACATTTTGTCAAAGGGATTATGCTGGGGGCGGTTAAAGGATAGACAGGGGTGCCTGTCAGAGAAGGAGGGTATTTTTATGCGAAGGAAAGGGCAACAGTTTATTGCAGTACTGGCTGCGGCCGGCTTGCTGCTGTCAACAGCGGCATGCGGCACCACAGGCAAAGAGACGGCACAGACGGGCGGGGGCACAGCGGAAGAGGGTACACAGGCGGTACAGACGGCCGAAGCGGAAAAAGAGAAAGGCGCTGCGGCCGGCGAAGAAGTTACACTTGATATCCTGGCGAAGAATGTGGGAGAATCCTTCAATCAGTATTCCGAGAATCATGTGCAGGATAAGATGGCGGAGGATATCGGCGTCCGTATTCATATGGTAAATGCGGATAATGATAAGTTTAATGTTCTGCTGGCCGGCGGGGATCTTCCCGATCTGGTCAGGACCGGGCCGGATAATTTCGAACAGCTGGTAGTGGGCAAGAATGTACAGCCTTTGGATGATTATCTGGAGGAGTACGGCAAGGATATTCTGGCCAACGCGCCGGATACGGTAGCCTTCAGCCGCAAATATTGGAGTAACGGGGAAGACAAGCTGTATTTCCTTCCCGTACAGGTAGGACCGGATACCGCGGAAATAGAACACGCTATCGGTCCGGTAGTAAGATGGGATTATTATAAAGAACTTGGCTGTCCGGAAACGAATAATATAGACGAATATCTGCAGGTGCTCAAGGATATGCAGGATGCCCATCCAACTACGGAAGATGGGAAAAAGGTGTATGCGGTTTCCATGTTTGCAGACTGGGGCAACTGGTATCTGGTACAGCCTTTGGCGGCATTTTACGGCTACAATACTATCAGCGGATCCACCCTGGGGCTGTATCATGTGGACAACAATGAATTTGCCCTGAGCCTGGATGAAGGATCGCTTTACTGGGATTCCATTGATTATTATTACAAAGCCAATCAGATGGGAATTCTGGATCCCGATACGCTGACGCAGAAATACGAGGATTTACAGGCAAAAATCACTGCGGGACAGGTACTGACGGCTCCGGCCACCTGGGCAGCCGGTTCTTTTAATAAGGATCATGCGGGAACCACACTGGGGTTCATGGCTATTCCTATGAAATGGGCGAACCAATGGTACGGAATGGATTATAAAGTGGGCTGGATTGACAAGTCCATAGGTATTTCCGCTACCTGCAAGCATCCGGAAGCAGCAGTGGCATTCCTGAATTATTGTTATTCTTATGATGGGGCTCGTACCCTTTACAGTGGTGTGGAAGGTGTGGACTGGGATCTTGCAGACGGCGTGCCGGTCATGAAGCAGGAAACACTGGATATGCAGAAGGCAGGGGGCGAGGCATGGCAGAAAAGCGGTATTGGTTTTGATGTAAACTTTATGGGGCTGGGACAAAATGTAATTGTTCCTGACGATGGAAAACCGGTGAACCTGTTCCGTGATCAGACGATGTACCCTTCCATGCTGAATGAATTGCAAACGGATTTCTGTGATCATTATAAAGTAAGCTACCCTACGGAAATTTTTACGCAGTATCGTGAAAAATACGGAGTATATGATCAAAGCAATGCAAACAGTCTTCTGTTAGCATTAGTCCCCACGCCGCCGGATGATATTAAGAGAATGGAGGCCAAGCTTGACGAGGCGTCCCTGAAGGCCGCAGCGAAAATGATCCTGGCAGGTTCCGAGGAAGAGCTTGCGGCTCTGAAGACAAAGACGATGGATGAATTCCGTTCCCTGGGAATTGATAAGGTGCATGACTGGTATGCTTCCGAATGGGAACAGGCAAAGGAAAAAGCGGATACTATGGGAAATTAGGCCTGTAAATCCTTTTTGCGGAAAGCTGCAGGCTCTGCAGAAAGCCTCCGGCAGGAGGCTTTCTTTATGGATAACGGAGAGGTTCTATGACTGAGAATACAAAGGTAACTACAGTTTTATTAAATGGAAGCTGGGATTTTGCCCTGGATCCGGAGCGCAGGGGAATCCCGGAAAAATGGTATCTGAAAAAGCTGTCCGATCAAGTGTATCTGCCGGGGACAACGGACAGCAACGGAAAGGGAACCGGGCCTGAAAAGGAGAATTACAGGAATCTGAACCGGAGAAATTCCTATATGGGACAAGCCTGGTATCAGAAAAAAATATGGATCCCGGACTCTTTTTTGGGAAAACATATAACGCTTTTTCTGGAAAGGTGCCTGTGGGACACGATGCTCTGGGTGGACGATGGATTTGTGGGGAGCGGGGAGTCTCTGGCGGCACCGCATGTGTTTGACCTTACGGACAGGGCCGCGCCGGGAGAACATGTGCTTACTTTGATGGTGGATAATTCCAATCTGGGAGATGAGACAGCGGAGGAAGCGGATACCTCCGGATACAGAGATCTTTCCAGCGGCTTCAGCAGACGAAGAAAACGCAACTGCGGCGGACATCACACGGCCTTCCTCATGTCCACGAACTGGAACGGTGTGACGGGGGCCATGGAGCTTAGGGCACAGGAGCCGGTACGCCTGGAAAAGGCGGATATTTATCCCACAAAAGAGCTGGATGCACTGCGGATTCGGTTAAAAATTGCAAATCAGACAGGCTGTGAGGAGGAAGGAGAGCTGCATTTTGAACTGAAGGACGAACTGGGTTCCTGCCTGCTTTCCGGAGAAAAAAAACTGCCTGTTACCAAGGCTGAGATCCAGTATGGAAGCTTTTTTCTGGAACTGCCGGAAGGGATGACGCAATGGAGTGAATTTACGCCAGTATTATATCATATGGAATTTGTTTTCAGGGCAGGAAAAAGAGAAAGCCATTTTACGGCGGCCTTTGGCCTTCGTTACCTGGAGATAGAAGACAATCATATCCTGCTTAATGGCCACAGGGTTTTTTTACGGGGAACGGTAGAAAACTGCACATTTCCTTTGACCTTCGCGCCGCCCTGTGACAGAGCTTCCTGGGACCGGATTTTTAAAACTGCGGGGGATTATGGATTGAATCATTTTCGCTTCCATTCATTCTGCCCGCCCGAGGCGGCCTTTGACGCGGCGGACAGGGCCGGTTTTCTGCTGCAGATAGAGCTGGGGGGATCCTCCTGTCCCGATAAGCAGGAGGAAGAGGAAGATTCCCTTTTCTTAAGGAGGGAACTGGAACGGATTCTTTATTGTTATGGAGGACATCCTTCCTTTGGTATGCTCTCCATGGGAAATGAACAGCTGGTAGCCCTGCATCAGCCAAAGATGCTTGAAGAGCACCAGAAAATGCTGAATGAAAAGGTGGATTATGCGAGGAAGCTGGATCCGAGGCATCTGTATACCTGTACCAGCCATCCCTGCACCAGGGAGAGCAATTCTGACTATTTTGTTTCCGCGTGGACGATGAAGGGCTGGGATGCGGCAAGGGCAGGAAAGATGACGGGAAACAGGGATTTTTATTTAAACGCTATCATGTGGGGAGGCCCGGATCCCCTGGATACCTGTATTTACTGCACACAGCCCCCAACGCTTGCTTATGATTATGATCAGGGGCTTACAGGGGCGGACAGACCTTTTATCTGCCATGAAGCAGGGCAGTGGGAGGTATTTCCGGATGTTAGGGAAATCCCCCGTTTCTGTGGAGTGCTGGAAGCGGGAAATTTGAAGCTTATCAGGGAGGATTTAGAAAAAAAGGGGATGCTTGCACTGGTTCCAGAATTTGTAAGAGCCTCGGGGAAGCTGAGTCTGATGCTCTACCGGGATGAGATCGAAACTATGCTTAAAAGCCGTAAGCTGAGCGGCTTTCAACTGCTTGATCTCACCGATTATCCGGGACAGGGAACCTCCACTGTAGGGCTACTGGATGCCTTCTGGAACAGTAAGGGACTGGTGCTGCCGGAGGAGTTCAGAAGGTCCTGCTCTTCCCTCACAATGCTCCTTCGCAGCAAAAAAAGGGTTTATACGGCAGGCGAAGTATGGAAAGGGGAAGCGTATTGTGCGAATTACCGTCCGTCCGGTATTGCGGCGGACTGGAGATATACGGTAAACATCGGTTGGAATACATTGGCGGAAGGAGGCGGCAGCGCCGAGGTATTGCCAGGAGAGGTAAACTGCCTTGGGGAATTTGTATTCACGATGCCGGAGTGGAAGGAGGCTTATCAGCTGAAGATCACGCTGGAGCTTTTGGGGACGGGAACGGAAAATTCCTGGGATTTCTGGGTATATCCGCAAAAGGAAGCAAAAGAGGATAAAAACGGCTGTTCGCAGATTATCACACAGCTGGATGAGAGCGCTGAAAAAAGACTCCGGGAAGGAGAAGGGCTTCTCCTGCTTCCTGAAAAAGTGCCGGACAGCCTGCCGGGAGTGTTCACTACTGTATTCTGGAATCCGCAGATGAAAAAACAGACGGGAACCTTCGGTATTTGCTGCAATCCAACAATACCTGCGTTAAGGGGCTTTCCCAACGAAGGGTACACCCAGTGGCAGTGGTGGGATATCCTGGGAAGCAGCCAGGTCATGAATCTGGATAATATGCCTGTTACACCGCAGATAAGGGTAATTGATTCCTATATGAGCAATCGCAAGCTGGGACTTTTGTTTGAGGCAACGGTGGAAAAGGGCAGGCTGCTGGTATGCAGCGCAGGTCTGCAGGGCTCGCTGGAAGATCGGCCGGCATCCCGCTGGCTGAAAAACTGTCTGCTCAGATATTTGACGAGCGGCAGCTTTTGTCCGCAGGAAAGACTTACTATGGAACAGCTGAGAAGATATTTTAAACCATTGGAAAAAGGGGGAGGACTTCCTTATGAACAATAATCATAGATTGTGCCTGGCAGAAGACGACAGGACGCAATATAAAATCGTGATTCCGGAGGGGGCGTCGGAGACGTTAAAATATGCAGCAGAGGAATTAAGTAAATATTTAAAGGAGATTTCCGGCGCCGTTTTCCCAGTGACAACAGAAGGACAATTGACACAAGAAGAGGAGGAAGGGTTGATTCTGACAGGCTGCGGCCGCCTGTCCCGGGAGCTTGTGTCCCCGGACGAGTTAATGAAGCTGGGTGAAGAGGGGTTCCTGATACGTACCATTGGAAAAGATTTGGTGATTGCGGGAAATACGGGAAGGGGAACTTTATACGGCGTATATGGGTTCCTTAAGGGAAGCCTGGGCTGCCGCTGGTTCACACCGGAGGTGAGCCATATTCCCAAACGCAGCCGGCTGGAACTGGAAAGTACGGACAGGGCGGAACTGCCGGCTTTGGAATACCGCGAACCTTATCAGCTTGGGAATCAGGAACCTGAATGGCATGTACGCAATTTTTCCAACGGACATTTTCCGAAGATAACCGCCCGGATGGGAGGAAGGGTAAAGTATGATCCTTTTGTCCATTCCTTCTATACTCTGGTGCCGCCGGAAACGTATTTTGCCGAACACCCCGAATATTATGCCCAGATAGATGGAAAGCGGGTGGGAGAGCGTGCGCAGCTTTGTCTGAGCAATGAAGAGGTTTTTGAGATTGTTTTGGCAGAGCTACGGGCCCGTCTTGAGAAGGATCCGGAAATTGCAGTGGTTTCCGTTTCCCAGAATGACTGTGCGGGCGCCTGTACCTGCGATAGATGCAGAAAAGTGGAAGAAGAGGAGGGGAGCCCTGCAGGAAATATGCTCCGATTTGTCAACCGGATTGCCGAAGCGTTGGAAAAGGAGTATCCCCATCTGCGGATTGATACGCTGGCTTACCAGTATACCCGCAAGCCTCCGAAGCTGACACGTCCCCGTCCTAATGTAATTGTACGTCTGTGCTCCATAGAATGCTGTTTTTCTCATCCTTTAGCGGAATGTGGGAAAGCGATTGCCGCCGGAGGAAAGCAGATAGAGGGAGGCAGAAGCTTTACCGAGGATCTGGAGGGCTGGGGTAAAATATGCAATCAGCTTTATGTCTGGGATTATACAACTAATTTTGCAAATTACCTGCAGCCGTTTCCTGATTTTAATGTGCTGCAGGAAAATATCCGCTATTTCATCCGTAATCATGTGCGCGGGATTTTTGAAGAAGGAAACAATGCCGAAGGAGAATGCGGCGGCCTCAACCGGCTGCGCCAGTATCTGCTTGCCCAGCTCCTGTGGAATCCGGAAATTGACGCACAGGCATGTATGAGGGAATTCCTTATTGGTTATTTCGGAATGGCTGCGCCCTGGATTGAAAAATGGATAGAGGCCTGTCAGAGCAGGGTTACGCCTGAAATACATATGAGTATTTATGATTCTCCGGCTGCGGCCTATCTGGAGGAAACGCTGCTGGAGGAGGGAGACAGGATCTTTGACTGTGCGGAGGCTGCGGCCGACAATGAGGAAATCCTTTCCAGGGTCCGTACTGCAAGACTTTCACTGCGCTACGTACGTATGATGAGAAAGCCTGAGGATGCGCCCGATAGAGAAGCGGAAATCAAAAGTTTTTTTGAAGATGTAAAAAAAGCGGGCATAACGCAGATCCGTGAGTGGACTTCTCTGGAAACGTCAGAAGCTCAGTTGCTGGACAGATAAAGGAGGAGGTATGCGGGAAGGGGATTTTACCTTAAGTGCAGACGGAGGGGGAAGCAAGCTGGCCGCCGTTATGTTTGATGATGCCTTTCATTTCCGTGCAGCAGGATACGGCGGGCCTGTAAACGGCAGCTTTTCTGAGACGGAGAAAAGGAGGCAGATCGCGGCTGCGCTATCTCCCTGTCTGTCCTTGGTGCCTTCAGGAGGGATCGGCCGCGCCTTTCTATCGGCCCCATGGACAGGAAGCCGGGAAGAGGAAGAAGATAACAATCTTTTTTTCCTGGAAGTGAAGAAACATTCTCCCAGGGTAAGATGCAGCCCTTTGAGCGAAGGGGAGGCCTGCCTTCTGGCGGGCAGTTTCAGAAGGGAAGGAACGGTGACATTGTCCGGAACCGGCTCCGGCGTTTTCCAGGTAGGACCCGCGGCAGCGCATTTGGGGGGATGGGGATATTTATTGGGAGATTTCGGAAGCGGCTTTTCCATCGGACAAAAAGGGCTGCAGGCAGCCATCAGGTGGGAAGAACGATGGGGAAAGGAAACCTGTCTGGAAGAACTGGCCTGTCAGGCCTATGGAGTAAAACAGCTTTGGGATCTTCTTCCTGTGATTTATGGGGAGACCTTCGGAGTAAAGCAAGTGGCGTCATTTTGCAGATTGGTAGGAAGGGCGGCCGACGAGGGAGATGAGGCGGCGGTGGAGATTTTGAAAGAAGCAGCGTGGGAGCTGGCGGCGCAGACAGCGGTGATGCTTCACCGTTTTACACAGGTATCCCCCTTTGTGTTAACTGCAGGCGGGGCATGGAAGGCCAGTGACATTTTGTTTCAAAGCTTTTCAGAACAGCTGAAACGGCAATATCCCTGTGCGCAGATAGAAAAACCTGTTTTTGAACCGGTTATGGGCGGGGTTATTCTCTCTGTGCTGGAAAAACGGGGGACAGACGCGTCGGATACGATGGGGCGGCTGAAAAAAGAATTCTCACAGTTCCTGATTAGGAATGGAAAACAGGAGGGAAAATAAATGCTGATGGAAAAATATGATTGCGCAGTCAGAGAAGTGATGGATCGGGTGAGGGAAACACAGCGGGAGAACATAGAAAAGGCGGCGGATATGATTGTGAAGGCTGTAAAGGACGGCGGCGGAATCCATGTCTATGATACGGGGCATATCATTGACAGCGAGCTGGTGGATCGGGCGGGAGGGCTGGCGCTTCTTCGGAGGCTCCGATATACCTTTGAGGTCAGCAGTACGGCGAGGACAATTGACCGCAGGGGGATTGTGGATAACAAGGAAGGGCTTGCCGGTTATGCGCTGCGTGCCTCCAAGGCTGCGCCGGGGGATGTCCTTATTATCGGTTCCGTTTCGGGAAAGACGGTTCCTGTGGTTGATATGGCCATAGAAGCGCATAAACTGGGGATTACCATCATTGCGGTCACCTCGGTTTCCTATTCCTCGTCCGTATCATCTGATCACAGCTGTAAAAAGCGTCTTTTTGAAATCGCGGATCTGGTGATTGATAACTGTTCCTGCCCTGGAGACGCTATGCTTTCAGTGGAAGGGCTGGAAAGCAGGTTTGCTCCTTCCTCAGGTATATCTGCCGCCTATATTATGTGGTGCCTGTCCGCCTGCATTGTGGAAAAAATGCTGCAGGATGGGCGGATGCCTACGGTATTCCAAAGCGTCAACCAACCGAATGGCTGGGACCGTTATTATGAAATGACAGAACGCTATGACAAGTTGGGATTTTAAGGTTTTTATTGCGGTTGAACCCTTATCCACTCTGCCTGTATCTCTATAAAAATGTGGCCCCTGGATTTTGGCACTCCTGAATCACTTCCTTATGGTCAGCGCAGCAAATGCGCTGACCTGTCTGAATGATAACTTTATCTTTCTTGCTAATTCCCACCTTTTAAAATGTCTTATGGTAAAAACGATATGGTATACTGTTATCTGCGTTCACCGCAGAAAATCAGGCGCTGAATTCCGCCGGAGGCCCGTATCCGCGAAGCGGATATGGTATAATATCGGCGTGACCGGCTTTCTGCCTGTCCATACTGTTTTCTGCGTTCACCGTAGAAAACCAGGCGCCAGATTCCGCCTGCACGCACCGGCGCCAGGGCAGCCTGAAAATGGCTGAGGCTGCCGGTGTTTTATTTTTGGGATTTTTAAATCTTTTTCCATGTGTAACCTTTTGGCAGGGGGAAACATCTTATTAATGCAATTGCAGAAAAAAGGATCCGTGGCAAACGGCAGGAAAGGATAGGCGGATGGAACTTGAAATGTTGGTCAGAAGGGCGAAGAAAGGCGATAAGGATGCTTTTCTGGAATTGATGCTGCTTCATAAGGAATATCTGTACCGAACCGCTTTCTTATATACCAGAAATCAGGACATGGCCTGCGACGCGGTCCAGGAATGCATTGTCAAAAGCATGGAGGCTATAGGCCAGCTGAAAAAACCGGAGTTTTTCAAAAGCTGGATGACCAGAATCCTGATTAACTGCGCGCTGGCGGAGCTGCGCAGGAACCGCCGGTATGCAGAGGAACCGGAATGGGAATCGGAGGAATGGGCCCAGGAGGAGGCCCCGGTATCTGCGGAGGAAAAGATGGATTTGTACCGGGCCATCGATCGTCTGGATTATCCTTATAAAGTAATTATCATTCAGAAGTATTTCTTTGACTGCAAGCTGAATGATATTGCGGAACTTCTGGAAATGCCGTTGGGAACGGTTAAGGTTTATCATGCCAGGGCAAAAGAAAAGCTGAAGCGGTATCTGGAAAGCGGCTGAGCTTCGGCCCGGGCAGCGGTACATGAAAATTTTGATGGACACGGCCAGGCAGGCGTCTGGAGATGAGGAATGGATATGAAGAAAAATCAACATTTTAACCCCGGGGAAATATGGGAAAGCATAGAAGTGCCGGATAACCTTGACCTGCTGATTAAAAACAGCGTGGAAGAAGGGTATAAGCGTATGCAGGATAAGAAAAAAAGAACAGAAAAGTGGAGAGGAAAAAGGATGGCAGCAGCGGTGGGCATCGTGGTATTGGGCTGTGCCGCCGCCATACCGGTAAAGGCATTTGTAACATCTCTGGTGCAGGAACGGATGCAGCACATTCCTGCGGAAGAAATAAAAGAGGTGGAAAGCGTTATGGACAGCCAGGAGGTGAATGCGGACAGCTATTCCAGGGAGTATACGCAGACAGAGAAGGAAAGGTATGGGAATCTGTACAGAGCCTATCTCCAGGGAACTTTCCCGCAGGGGGAACTCAGACAGGAGCAGACGCAGAAAAAGGAGACGGCGGATTCGCTTTATTATGCCAGGGATACCTCAACCTTCTATCTGCCCGAGCGCGAACTTACGGATGAAGAGCTGCTGCAGATCATAGAGTTTGAAACCAAAAGGGATTATGTGCTTTCCGAAAGAACGGAGCCGGCGGATATCACGGCGGAAGAAAAGCAGGCCAGGGAACAGATCGCGGAAAGCGGCGGGATTACCGAAGAAAAGGCAATTGCGCTGGGAACCGAATGGCTTCATAATCTGTATGGCGTGTCCGAAAAGGGGATGGAACTGAACCATTATCTGAATACAGATATGGGGGCTGATGGAAAAGGCGTCTATAATGTGAACTTCAGCGTACGCAGCACGGAATACTATTATTTCTATTTTGATCCACAGGACGGAACTCTGCTGGGGGCTTCCAGCAGCCTGGCCGCGGATATGGATGCGGATGCCGTAAGTTACGCTGTGTTGGAAGGAAAGATGGAGAAAATGTGTGAAACGGCAAAGGCTGTTTTATCAGGAAAACTTCAGAAGGAAGCAGAATATGAAAAAATCGTCTGTGCTTACAGGGATGAAAACGGATATCTGGGCAGCTTTAACAGAATTGCCTACTATTTTATCAGAAAGGATGGAAGCGCTTATAAGATCGCAATGAACGCCGCAAGAGAAGCATTCCTGGATTATGCATATATTGAGGATTATGGCGCATACATTCACGAACAGAATCCGCAGACGGCGGAAAAGAGTAAAAATCCGAATTCCGGGCAAGGAAAAACGGTTTATGTGGAAATAGGGAAATAAGGAAAGGTCCGGGAAGCGATTCCCGGGCCTTCCTTTATGGAAATATGCGGCGGCTGTCCGTACGGAGCGAAGTAGACAGGTTATCAGGGAGAACTGGAGGACATGCATTTGCATCTGAAACAGACTGTGAAACAAGTAATGTGGCGCAGAAACCGTCCGGGAATGACAATTGTAAAGTCTGCGATAATAGTGAGTAGATAAATTGACAAAATTTTTATAATCCGCTACACTGATGTAAACGCTTACATAAACGCAGGAATCAGTATTCACAATCAGAACCAGGGAGGTTTCAGCCATGGCGCAGGAGAAAGAAGAAAAAACAGCAGGCCAGGAAAAAGCGGAGAAAGGAAAAGGGAAAATTCATTTTTCCATAGACGATTTTTTTACAGCCTTTATTGACTTAACGGAAAACAGAAAAGAATATTCATCTTTATTTGAGCAGCCTGTATTTGCCTTTTTTAAACGGCTGCATCAGGATTATCAGGCGGTTTTTTCCTGCTTTTGTTTCTATGAAGAAGGCAAAGACGGAAGGAATCTGGCGCAGGTAACGGATGTTTTCCGGGAAGAGTTCCAGGAAAATTCAGACTGGCTGCGTTTCGGTTTTCATGGCCTGAACAGCGGGGCCAATTATGGCTCCACCCGGTTTCAGACGGGGGAGTGCAGGGCGGATTACCGGCAGGCGGGAGCGGATTATGAGAAAACGGTAAAGGAACTGGAACGGATCACCGGAGGGGGCCGGTGCATTGACCGGGTGCCGAGAATTCATTTTTATGCCGGGACAGCAGAGGCCTGCCGGGCCTGGATGGATGCCAGCTGTGGGATCCGGGGCCTGATTTCTGCGGAGGATGACAGAATCGCTTATTTCCATACGGAGGAACAGAGCAGGACGCTGCGGCAGCAGGATCGGCTGGATACGACTGGTTTGGGACTCACATTTTTCCGCACCAAGGTGCGGCTTGAAAATACAGAGGATATCGCCGCCTTTTTGGAAGATTTTGGCCGGCAGGAGAAAATGGAGGAGCTTCTTGTTTTCACCCATGAGCCATTTCTGGAGGAAGAGAGAATAAGGCAAATGTTCCGAAGCTGTGCGGCTTTTGCCAGGGAACGGGACTGGGGCTTTGGCTTCCCTGAAGACTGGCTGGAAAGGGAAGACGGAGGACATCGGCAAAAATATAAAATAATACTGTAAGTGGTTACATCGATATGAATACAATTCTTTACTGCAAATACGCAATAAATATTGACAAACTCACAGCAATTAGATACTATCTATGTAAGCACTTACATAAATATATGCTATAGAAAACTGTTGTAAAAAACAAGAATAAAAGAGGAAAAATCATGTTGGAAAATCTTAAGAAAGAATTTCTGCAGCCGTCGGAGGAATTCACACCCATTCCCTTCTGGTTCTGGAATGATTATCTTACTGAAGAAGAGCTGGACCGGCAGATGCTTGCCTTTAAGGAAAAAGGGGTGGACGGGTTTGTAATTCATCCCCGTCTGGGACTGCCGGAGGAAATCGGTTATCTGACGGATACCTATTTTCATTACGTCCGTTATGCGGTGAAGCGCGCTTCCCAGCTGCATATGAAAGTTGTGCTTTATGATGAGGCCATGTATCCTTCCGGATCCTGTCACGGACAGGTGGTCAGGGAGAACCCGGCGTTTGCTTCCCGGGGACTTCGCATGAGTGATCGGGAATCGGCGGAGGAAGGGGAGCTTCTTATTGCCGCCGTGAAGCGGGAGGGAAAGACCTGGTATTTTTGGGAAGGCCCTTCCGGCGGTACCATCCGGGGCGTTCATTATGGAGAAGACGATGGAGAAGCGGGGGCGCCGGCCAGTGCGGATCTGATGAATCCGGAAGCAGTGGCCTTATTCCTGCAGCTTACCCACGAACGCTATTATCAGGAACTTAAGGAATATTTCGGGAATACCATTATTGGGATTTTTACTGACGAACCGAATATCCTGGGGCGCTGCAGTAAAGAGGGAATGATTGCCTGGAGCGGGAATTTCCTGGAGGATTTTTACAGGCAGGGAGGAAATGAGCAGGATTTATACCTGCTGTTTGCAGATACGGATTCCTCTGAGGGCAGACGCGCAGGTGAACGCTACAAAAGGGCGGTTTATGAAAGAATGTCCCGGGCCTATTACAGGCAGATAGCGGACTGGTGCGCGGCGCACGGCGTGGCGATGACCGGGCATCCGGAGAAATCTACGGATATCGGGTATTTACAGCATTTCACGATTCCCTGTCAGGATATTGTGTGGCGTTATGTTGCACCGGAAGAGGAAAAAGCGATCACAGGCGAACACAGTACCATGGGAAAATGCAGCTCCGATTCCGCCAGGCACCGTGGAAAAAGGCGGAACGGGAACGAATGCTTCGGCTGCTGCGGCGCGCCGGAGGATCCTTACCGTTTTACCATGGAGGATATGAAATGGTATCTGGACTGGCTGTTTGTCAGAGGCGTCAACATGATTTTCCCTCATGCTTTTTATTATTCCCTGCGGGACAGGCGAAAGGAGGAAAGGCCGCCGGAGGTGGGCATGCACAGCAGCTTCTGGGAGGATTACCATATTGCTTCGGATTACATCAAGCGTATGTGCGGCCTGCTTACGGATTCCGTCAATCAGGCGAAGGTAGCAGTGTTATGCCGCAGCGAGGAGCTTTCCTGGGAAATCGCAAAGCCCCTGTTTGAAAATCAGATAGAGTTCAATTATCTGGAAGAGGAGCTTCTGCCTTCCTGCAGGATAGAAAACGGCTGTGTGCTAATCCGGCAGCAGCGTTATCCTGTGGTTATTACAGACGGAAAGGATACGCCGGAAACCAGGGATTTTCTCCGCCGGCTGGAGGAAAGCGGAGGAACTGTCCTTGTCTGGAATGCGGCCCTGACCGCTCAGAAAATCAGAGAGGCCGTAAAACCGGCGGAAACCTTCCTGCCTCCCGCCAGGGATCTTCGATGCACCTGCCTGAGAAAAGAAGGGACAGAGTTTTTGTTTCTGGTAAATGAGGGGGAAAATTCTGTTACCACAAGCCTGCGGCTGGAAGACGGCCATATCTGCCAGATCTGGGATGCCTGGAACGGTACAATAAAGCAGCTGGAGCTTCCTGTGCAGGAGATGAGGCTGTCGTTGGGACAAAGGGAAAGCCTCATCCTGGTAACGGACAGGGGCGAATAAGGGCTGGACGAAGAGCCGTTTCAACGTACAAAGAAAAAAGAATAATTCATGCAGTATCGCAGGCCCGCCTGCGATATGCAGGAGGGATAATATGAAGCAGACAGATACAGTCAGACGGGAAGCTGCCCGGATAGAAAAGATATACAGCGTAACCACCGAAGATTCCGTTACTCTTTACTGGGAGAAGCCGGAAGGTGCGGCGGATTGCGAATACCGGATTTCCTGCGGGGAGGAACAAAAGGGAATTACCGATAAAACACATATAACCATTGACGGGCTGGAAGCAGAAACCGAATATATATTCCAGGTAGAAGCGGTGGACAGGGGCGAAAAGCTGTCCTCCCTTCTGCTTCAAAGCAGCAGGGTGAGGATGCCCTCCCTTCTTCCGCAAAGCTGCAGAGTAAGGACGGGGAAGAAGAAGGAGCGGCTGGATGTGACGAAGCCCCCTTATAATGCTGTGGGAAACGGCGCTGTCATGGATACCAGAGCGTTGCAGCAGGCCATTGATGACTGCGGCGATGGACAGGCGGTTTATCTTCCGGCAGGGGTATATCTTACAGGAGCGCTTCGGCTGCATAGTGATATGGAACTGTACCTGGAAGAAAATGCGGTGCTGCAGGGCACGGACCGGGTGGAAGATTATCTGCCCCGGATCTGGAGCCGTTTTGAAGGCACGGAGCTGGAATGCTACAGCAGCCTGCTGAACCTGGGAGAACTGGATCATGACGGCGGCTATCGCTGCCAAAATGTGGTAATAAGAGGAAAAGGGACCATTGCCAGCGGCGGAAGAATCCTGGCGGAACGGGTAATCGCTTCCGAGCGCGAGCGCCTGAAGGACTATCTGGCTTCCCTGGGAGAGAAAATAAAGGAATGTGAAAAACCGGAAACCATACCCGGCAGGGTACGCCCCCGCCTGATCAATATGAGCAACTGCAGGAATGTGGTTCTTTCCGGTGTGACTTTGAAAAACGGCGCCAGCTGGAATGTACATATGATTTATTCGGACAGCATCGTAACCCATGACTGTTCCTTTTATTCCGAAGGCGTATGGAACGGGGACGGCTGGGATCCGGATTCCTCCTCCAACTGCACCATATTTAACTGCACCTTTTATACGGGAGATGACTCCATAGCCATTAAATCAGGAAAAAACCCGGAAGGAAACCAAATCGGCCGCCCCAGTGAACATATCCGGATTTTTGACTGCAGATGTGCCTTTGGCCATGGGATCACCATCGGCAGCGAGATGTCCGGAGGCGTTGACGACGTGCGCATCTGGGACTGTGATATGAGCCATTCCATGTGCGGGATTGAGATTAAGGGAACAAAGAAACGGGGCGGTTATGTACGCAATGTCCATGTGGAGGATTGTGCTGCCGCCCGCATCCTGTTCCATTCGGTGGGATATAATGATGACGGCATTGGGCATCCGGTGCCTCCTGTCTTTGAAAACTGCAGCTTTGAACGGCTGCGCATCCTGGGAGAATACTACGGCGACGGCAGGGAGTGGATTCCCTGCGAGGCCATTGAACTGTGCGGCTTTGACGTACCGGGGCATGAATTGAAAAATATCGTGTTCCGGGATATCCGCATCGGCAGCGAAAGGGAGAGCAGGAAGCAGACTCTTTCCCTGCAGTGCTGTGAAAATATTACGTTTGAAAGGTTGCAATGCATTTAGCCACGCTGCACCGGAGTTTTCCGGTTGGGCAGTTGCAGCGGTAATGCCTTTATTCAGCGGCTCCTCCGGTTGAGGAGCCGTTTATACGTGGCGTCCATGCCCAAAGCCCCCAAAGGAGCGGTGATCAGAATGGAAAGCACGGCCACGGAGAGAACCAGCTTTCCGCAGGGAAGGCCCAGGGCCAGGGGGACGGAGCCGATTGCCGCCTGGACGGTGGCCTTGGGAAGATAAGCGATGACGCAGAACAGCCGTTCCTTCCGGTTAAGCTTTGTCCCCAGCAAGCACAAAAGTACGCCGGCGGAACGCAGGGCGAGGGCAAGGAAAATCATGAGAACCGCTCCCAGCCCGGCGCCCAGCGTATAGCGTATATCCACGGCTGCGCCCACAAGGACGAAAAGGATGACCTCTGCGGCCAGCCAGAGCTTTCCGAATTTTTCCGCCAGCCGTCTGGTTACGAAGGTTTCACTTTTTAACTGAAGGACACAGGCCATGCTCATGACGGCCAGCAGGCCGGAGAAGGGCAGCGTCCCCTCAAGCCAGGTTTCCAGTGCGACCAGCAGAAAGGAAATCCCCAAAACGATAATCACCTTCATGCTGTTGCGCACATATCGTTCTTTTGCATACTGCGATTCAAAAAAGAGAGCCAGCAGCCAGCCCGTCAGCGCGCCGCCTGCAATGCCAAGCAGGATGGATATGGGAATACCGGCAAAATCCATGGCGGATACGGCGCCGCCCTGGGCCATGCCCGTGAAGGTGGAAAACAGGACGATAACAAATACGTCATCCAGGGAAGCCCCGGCCAGAATCAGCTGGGGAATCCCCTTATCGGTGCCGTAGCCGGTTTCCATCAGCTGCACCATTTTAGGCACGACCACGGCCGGGGAAACTGCTCCCAGCACTGCGCCCAGGATGGCGGCTTCCAGTAAAGTGACGCCAAGGATCCCTGGCGCCAGCAGGACAAAAGCCAGGATTTCAAAAACGGCGGGGAGGAAAGCCATAAGCACCGCGGGCCTTCCCACCTCCTTTAATTCACTGATATCCAACGAAAGGCCAGCCTTAATCAGAATGATGACCAGAGCCATTTCCCTTAAATCAGAAGAGATGCTGAGAATGGAGCCGTCAAGAAAATCCAGCACATAAGGCCCTAAAAGGATTCCGGTAGCCAGCATACCGATGATACGGGGCAGGCGTATCCGCTGGCAGATGGACGCGGCGGCCAGCCCCACCAGAAAAATAAGTGCGAGTGATGTAAGCATAAAAAATTCCTCCCTGAAGAATGTCAGATTACGGGTCTTTACCCGGCAGCAAAAAAAGCCAATGACCCTGTGAAAAAAATCACAGAAGTCATCAGCTTTATCAGCGGTTTTGGCAATAGCCATGGGAGAACTTCATTCCCGGACCTTATTGTAGCATGGGGAAAAAGGAAAAGCAAGGCTTCCTTTAAAATCCGTAAATTTCCCCATACTTTTTATTGAAATAGGACAGCAGCGGCGCTGCGGAAATTTCACAGCCGCATACCCTCTGCACCGCCTGGCGGGAATTGTACAGGCTTCCGTAACGGTGGATTTTTTCATTGAGCCAGGCGGTAATTTCCTTTACCCGGCCTTCCGCAAGGATGGGATCCAGGCTTCCCAGCTCCTTTTCTATCTGATTTAAGAACATGCCGCCGTAAATGGAGCCCAGCAGATAGGAAGGGAAGTAGCCGAAGGAACCGTCGGACCAGTGCATATCCTGCAGAATGCCCTCCGCATCGTTGGCAGGACGGATGCCAAGCAGCTCTTCCATTTTATCATTCCAAAGCTCCGGCAGCGTGTCTGTGGCGGCATGGTCACGGAAAATTGCCTTTTCCATTTCATAGCGCAGGATAATGTGAAGGCAGTAGGTCACCTCGTCCGCCTCCGTCCGGATGAAGCTGGGACGGACATCATTGATCGCCCGGCAGAAAACATCAAAGGGAACGGTCTGAAACTGAGGAAGAAGTTCTCCCAGCTGTCTGTAAACCGGCTTCCAGAAATTTGGATTCCGGCCCAGGATGTTTTCAAAGAAACGGGACTGGCTTTCATGCAGGCCCATCAGGTTCACCTGCTCCACTGCAGTATTCACAAAAACAGGATCGATATTCTGCTCAAAAATAGCGTGCCCTCCCTCATGGATGGCACTGAAAATGGCGGATAACGGGGCATCCTCAAGATAATGGTTCGTGGTCCGGATATCCCCGTGGCATATGCCCATAGTGAAGGGATGCTCGCTTTCTGCCACAGCGCCTCCGTCGAAATCAAAGCCGATATAGGAAAGCAGCATATTCTGCACTTTTTTCTGGGCGTCAATGTCGTAATGGCCTTCAAGCGCCGACAGATCCGGCCTGCCCGCAGCAGCTATTTTGGAAAGCAGCGGCAGCAGCCCTTCCTTCATTTCATCAAAAATCCGGTCGATGGTGGCGCTGTCCATCCCTTCCTCGTACATATCAAGCAGCACCTCATAGACATCTTTTTCCGGTTCCATGTATCCCACGTACTGCCTGGTCATGGAAATCATTTTATCCAGCCAGGGAGAAAAGAGAGAGAAATCCCCGGCCCGCTTTGCTTCCTCCCACATCTTTTCCGATCGCGCGGAGGTGGTCACATAATCCGTATAAAATTCCTGGGGAACGCGCTGAAAGCGTTGATAATCCCGTAAACCGCGCTTTACCGTCAGCTGCATCCCTTCATCCAGCTGCGCAAAAAGCTCCGGACGGGAAAGCTCCTGCAGCATATCCCCATATTCCTCTGAGGTGGAAAGCTTGAAGGACTCGGTGGAAAAGAAGCCCAGGGCTTCCAGCTTGCTTTCTACTCCCTTTTTGGGAGCCATGGTCTGCAGATCCCAGTTAAGCAGACATACTGCCTGCTCATACTGCCTCATTTTTTTGAGATGTTCCTTAAATTTATCCAGTGTCTGATTCATAAGTGCCTCCTTTACAATGCTGTTGCTTCTTACAGTATACCAGCGCAGGGAGGCTGGGACAAGAAGAACAGTGACGGCAGAAGGACAAATCGTCAGTAGACGTTACTGTCATGGAATGAGCGGTAATCTGTGAACAGTGACCAGCCCGGGGGTAAGCGCAGGCGGGAAATAAGATTACATTGCGTTTTGCACAGGACTTCTGTATAATATAAAATAAAACATAATGTTTTACTGATCAACTGTAAAAAGGGCGGCGGCCGCTTCGCCGTGAAGGTGCGGCTGAGAAGGTAAAATGGATGTAGGCGGGCAAAACAGCGTGAATTGGGGTAAAGAGCATAAAAACAAACAGGAAGAATCCTGGAGTCTGGCCTGCCGTATCACGCACAGTCATTAGAATGAGCATGATGCGGAGTGGATCACGACTCTTTTTTTGCTGTAGTTTTCCGGGTTTAAAACAGGAAAAGAGGAAGAATAGGAAACGATGCTGCCCCCGGTGGATAGATTGCTATTGACATGCAGTTACAGAGAGGATAAACGGATGAATATTCAAATGACGGCAGGGGAGGCGCTGCAGGCATTCTGCCGGGCCTGGTTTGTGGAACGGGATGTGGAGGCGGCTATGGCCTTTATCAGGGAAGACGTGGATTTTGTGGGCACCGGGATCGGAGAGTCAGCACGGGGCAGGGATGAGATGCTTTCCTACCTCAGACAGGATATGCTGGAGATTCCGGAGCCGTTTACACTGCTTCTTACGGAGATAAATGAACAGGTTATAGCGGAGCATGTGCGTAACCTGTCTGCGGAGGTTACTCTGAAAAATTCTGTGTATACCTGGCATGTACGCGGTTTCTTTACCATGGTAATGGAGGGGGAGGGCTGGAAGCTCCAGAGCTTCCACTTTGCCGAGCCTGCCGGCAGCCAGCGGGGGACGGAGCATTACCCGAAGACTTTGGTTATGGAGAATACCATTCGGCAGAGACAGGAGCTTTTGAATGAGTCCCTGCCCGGCGGTATGATGGGCGGCTACATAGAGGAAAACTTTCCGTTTTATTTCGTCAACCGCAGGATGCTGAATTACCTGGGCTATGCGGACGAGGCCGAATTCGTAGAGGATATTGAAGGCTGCGTTTCCAACTGTATGCATCCCGAGGATCGGGATATGGTGGAACGGGCAGTGATGGAGCAGCTGGCAGAGGATGTTGAATATGTGGTGGAATACCGCATGAAAAAAAAGGATGGTTCTTACATCTGGGTTCATGACATGGGACGCAGAGTAATGGCTGAAGACGGGAGGCCTGCGATCATATCGGTCTGCATGGATATTACGGCACAGAAGCGTGCGCAGGCGGAAGTGCTCAACCTGTATAACAACATTCCAGGAGCGGTGTTCCGGTGCCGGTTTGATGCTGATTTTTCCGTAATTGACGCCAATGACGGGCTGTTTGAATTCCTGGGGTTCAGCAGGGAAGAATTCGCAGTCATGGGAAACAGGATGTCAGCCGTCATTTATCCTGAGGATTTCGATATCATGGCCGACAAGCTCAGGGAGCAGCTGAAAACAGGAAATACCATACATAACGAAAACCGCCTGATCTGCAGGGACGGAAGTGTAAAATGGATTTCCATCAAGGCGCAGCTGTTTACGGAAGAAGATGGAGAGCAGTATTTTTATTGTGTTTTTGTAGATATAACGGATGAAAAACAGCTGCAGCAGAGAGTGCTGAATCTGTATGAAAAGGAGCTGTCTTATTTTGCAGAGGTGTCTTCTGCGGAGGGAAGCATTCAGGGAAGCCTGAATGTGACTCAGGGGAGGCTGGAAACCTACGTTTCAACTTCGGAAATGGCGGTGGCCCATATCGGGGATTCCTATGAGGATACTATCCTCAGCCTGGAGCGATCAGCCATGGATCCGGAAATGGGGAAAAGGATTGGAAGCACTCTGGAACGGGAGAAGGTGCTGGCCGATTATGCCAACGGAAAAACGGATTATCACTTTGAATTCCTCCGCAGAAGCAACACCGGAAGCAGCTTCTGGGAGAGTACGAAGCTGCGCTCCTTCAGGAATCCGGAGAGCGGGGATGTGCTTCTGTTTTTCTATACCATAGATATTACGGAGCAAAAGCTTCAGGAGCAGCTGCTGAAAAGAATTGCGAAGCTGGATTATGACAGCATAACCGAAGTGGACGTCCTGCAGGGAACCCACAGGCCGGTTTCCATAGACGGCGGCGGGCGGAACATACTTCCTGCGGAAGGAGGTTTCCAGGAGGAGCTGCACAGGTTTGCCGATGCCTATATGAACGAACCTGCGAAAACGGAATATCTGAACCAGCTGGATTTCTCCAATATGGAAAGGCAGCTGAAGGAAAAGGATTCCTACACCTTCCTTGTGGAGATGAAGGATGAAAAAGGGGAGCTGCGCATTAAGCGGTTTGAGGTTTTCTATATCAGCCAGGAACTGAAAAGAATCTGCATCGCCCGTACGGATGTGACTGATGTGGTGCGTCAGGAACAGCGTCAGAAGGAGGAGCTGGCGGCCGCCCTGGTTGCAGCGGAGCAGGCAAACGCGGCAAAGTCGGACTTCCTTTCCCGCATGAGCCATGAAATCCGTACCCCAATGAATGCAATTATCGGCATGAGCACCATTGCCGCCCAGTCGATCGGGGATGATGAACAGGTGGAGGACTGCATTTCAAAAATAGGAATTTCCTCCCGTTTCCTTTTGTCCCTGATAAATGATATCCTGGATATGAGCCGTATTGAAAGCGGGAAAATGCTGCTGAAAAATGAAAAGATACCCACGGAGGAATTCCTGGTAGGCATCAATTCCATCTGCTACGGACAGGCGGAGGCCAAGGGCGTGGAGTATGAATGTATTGTGGACCCGGTGCTGGACGATTATTATATCGGGGATGCCATGAAGCTGCAGCAGGTGCTGATCAATATTTTAAACAATGCCATCAAATTTACCGGCGAGGGCGGTAAGGTGACCTTTTCCGCATCCCAGCGCAGGAAAACAAAAAATGACGCCATGCTCCGTTTCATTGTCAATGACACAGGAGTGGGGATGGGCGATGATTTTATTCCGCATATATTTGAACCCTTTTCCCAGGAATCCACAGGAACCACCTCCCTTTACGGAGGCACGGGGCTGGGGCTTGCCATTTCGAAAAATATCGTGGATATGATGGACGGGAAGATTACCGTACGCTCCATAAAGGGAATCGGCACGGAATTCATAGTGGATGTAAAGCTGGGGATTACCGAGGAAGAAAAGCTGCGCCATAACCAGAAAAAGCATGATTTTAATTTTTCCCATCTGAAAACGCTGGTGGTGGACGACGATGTGGCCGTCTGTGAAAGCGCGGTAATGACCCTGCATGAAATGGGCATCAGCGCCGAATGGGTGGACAGCGGCCGGAAGGCTGTTGAGCAGGTGAATACGCTTTGGAGCCAGAACCGTTATTATGATATGATTCTTATTGACTGGAAGATGCCGGACATGGACGGTATCGAAACCGCCAGGAGGATTCGGAGCATAGTAGGTCCGGAGGTGACCATCATCATCATGACGGCCTATGACTGGATTTCCATTGAACATGAAGCCAAGCTGGCCGGCGTTAATCTGCTGATGAGCAAGCCCATGTTTAAGTCCTCACTGGTTTCCGCGTTCACCAAAGCATTGGGGGAAAAGGAAGAGCAGGAAGAAAAGACACAGGTCATTGATTATGATTTTACCGGAAAACGGGTGCTGCTTGCAGAGGACAACCAGATTAACACCGAGGTGGCGGTGATGCTTCTGGAAAGCAAGGGCTTTACGGTGGATACCGCGGAGAACGGACTGCGGGCCATGGAAATGTTCAGCAAGTCCCCGGAAGGCTATTATAATGTTATCCTCATGGATATCCGCATGCCTCTGATGGACGGCCTTACGGCGGCAACGAACATCAGGCATCTGAGCAATGCAGATGCCGCGGCAATTCCCATCATTGCAATGACGGCTAATGCCTTTGATGACGATATTGAAAAGAGCAAGGCGGCGGGTATGAATGCCCATCTGGCCAAGCCCATTGAACCGGAGCGTATGTTCCAGACGCTTTATGATTTTATTTTTGGAAAAGAAGATTATTAGTAACAGGCAGCGAAAAGAGCCGGGATTCAGGCTTCACGGAATCCCGGCTCTTTTCATGCGGCCGCTGCGCATCTGCGGCTACGGCTGATTGTCCCGGATGATAAAATGGTTCTTGTTTACCTTAAGAAGCCCGTCCTTCTGCATTTTACCCAGCTCATTGGACAGGGCGCTGCGGTCCACGCTCAGATAATCTGCCAGCTGCTGGCGGTTGAAGGGAATCGTGAATTCACTGCTTCCCTGGGAGGACGCCTGGAAGGAAAGGTAGGACAGAAGCCTTCCGCGGATTGATTTGGGAGAGGTATGGAAAATCCTGCGGGAAAGAATCAGATTTTTCTGTGCCGAGATGGTGAGCAGGTTCCGGATCAGCCTGCCGTGATACTCACAGGCGCCGGGGCAGGTTTGCAGCACTCTGGCGGCGTTCAGGAACAGGATTTCGGAGTTTTCCGAGGCAGTTACGCTTACCTGCATGGGCTCTCCTGGGATGCAGGCATAGGTTTCCGCAAAAATCATGCCCTCCCCCACGCTGTCCAGCAGGCTTTTATTCCCCCAGTGATCGTCATTTTCTATCTGCACACGGCCGGAAAGCACCAGTCCGATTGCATCCACCGGTTCGCCGGCATGATAAACAGTACTTCCTTTTATATAGTGCTTCTGTTCTGCGCCAAGGCAGGAAAGCATTGCCTTGATTTCTTCTTCCGTATTTCCCCGGAATAACAGAGTTTTTGACAAAAATTTATAATTCAAAAAAATTTCCTCCATTTGTTGTTTTAACAACATACATGTTGGAAGGATTGTATTATACTTACTCCAGAAAGTCAAGTAAAGAGTTCCCGATGTGATAGCTAAGAATTCCCGGCGTGACAGGCCCATAGGTAAGCTGCTGCGATCCGGGAGTAATAAAAGGAGGCAGGAATTATGGTAAGAAAAATTATTCATATTAATGAAGAAAAATGCAATGGCTGCGGTCTTTGTGCTGCTGCGTGTCATGAAGGTGCAATCGGAATGGTTGACGGCAAGGCAAAACTGCTCAGGGATGATTATTGTGACGGACTGGGAGATTGCCTTCCCACCTGTCCCACAGGAGCGATTTCTTTTGTGGAGAGGGAGGCGGCGGCCTATGATGAAGGCGCGGTCCTGGAAAATAAAAAGAAAAAAATGCAGTCAGAGGGCGGGGCTGTTTCCGGCGGCTGCCCCGGCAGCAGGGCAAGAAAGCTTGACAGACAGGAGACGCAGCAGCCTGAACATGCAATGGAGGCTGTTCCCTCCCTGCTGCGGCAGTGGCCGGTACAGATCAAACTGGCGCCGGTGAATGCCCCTTATTTTGACGGAGCCAGCCTGCTGGTTGCCGCGGATTGTACCGCGTATGCTTACGGCAATTTCCATCAGGATTTTATCCGCGGTAAGGTGCCCCTTATTGGCTGCCCCAAGCTGGACAGTGTGGATTACAGTGAAAAACTGACGGAAATCATCCGTCAAAATGACATCAGGAGCCTGACTATTGTAAGGATGGAGGTGCCCTGCTGCGGCGGTATCGAACACGCGGCGGTGACAGCCCTGAAAAACAGCGGCAAATTTATCCCCTGGCAGGTGGTAACGATATCCACTGACGGCCGGATACTTGAAAAATAAAAGGAGAAACAGGGGAACCATCGGCAGCCTTCCCTGTCAGGGTATGTTTCCCGTTTTGGAGTCTGATACCGTTCAGGTATCAGGCTCCTTTTTGGTATTGCGGTCCTTTTTGCCGTCCCTTTTGGCATAGATGTCCCTTTTGGTATAGATTGCGTAAATAAAACTTCTGTGATAAAATAATCTAATGCAAACATGGACAGAGTTTGAGAGGAAAATGTAACTTCTGTTCCATAAAACGTAATGGAAGGAATAAATAAATGAAAAATAAAGGAACAGCAAATATATGCGCAGCGGTTTTGGCATGCATTTTTATTCTGGCGGGCTGCGGGAACGGCAATCAGGTGGTGAATTATGAGGAGACAGACCGGGAGAGCATTACGCTTACCTTTTTTGGAAATAAGTATGAACCGGAGAACGTTCTTATTATAGAAGAGATCATATCGGAGTTTATGAAAGAAAATCCGGGTATCAGGATATCTTATGAAAGCCTGAAGGGGACTGCATATTATAATGCGCTGGAAAAGCGGATGGCGGCGGGAAAAGGCGATGATGTGTTTATGGTCAACCACGATATCCTGCTGGAACTGAAAAACCAGGGGCTTGTGGCTGATTTATCCGGGCTTGGCACGATTTCAAATTTTACGGAGAGTATGCGGGGACAGATGGAGGAGGACGGCAGGATATACTGGGTGCCAACCACCGTATCCATTTTCGGGCTTTACTGCAATCTGGATCTTTTGAAGGAGCATAATCAGAAGGTGCCGGAAAATCTGGGAGAATGGATGGCGGCCTGCGAGTATTTTGCGGGACAGGGAATCACTCCTGTGATTGCCAATAATGATATTTCGCTGAAGACGCTTGTAATCGGCAGGGGATTTTACTCCCTGTATCAGGAGAAAAGGGAAAAAGAAGTATTTTCCAGTCTGAACAGCGGTGAAGAGGCATTGAGCGATTATCTGGAACCGGGCTTCCTCCTTGTAAAAGAAATGATTGATAAGGGGTATGTGGATGCGAAGAAAACGGTGGAAACCAGGAAGACATCCGATGATTTACAGGAATTTACCAAAGGGGAAGCCCCTTTTATGCTGACCGGGGCATGGGCGGCAGGAAGAGTGGACGGGATGAAACCGGATTTTTCATTTGAGGTGATTCCTTACCCTGTACTGGAGGATGGTTCCCTGCTGGTAATCAATGCGGACACAAGGCTGAGTGTTAACGCGGGCAGCGAACATAAGGAGGAGGCCATGAAATTTGTGGAATTTTTTACAAAGCCTGAAAATATAAGCAAATTTGCAGATCAGCAGTCCTCCTTCAGTCCGCTGGAGGGAGGGGAGCCTTCAGCGGTGAAAGAAATACAGACTCTGATACCGTGCTATCAGCAGGGCAGGACCGTTATTGGGACGGATGCATTTCTGGAGGTGCCGATATGGAACCTGACTGCGCAGGCAGTACAAAAGCTTCTTGCGGGAGAACCGGAGGAGACGGTGATGGACTGGCTCGATGAACAGGCCGGTGAAGAAAGGGGAGCGGAGTGATGAAAAAAGAGAGGGCCGTAGGCAGCAAAATAAAATTCGCTCTGGCTGCTGTTTTTGTCGTCACTGTGCTCAGCACCATGACCTTGCTTTTTGTGCAGGGAGTGAAAAAACAGCTATGGGAACAATCGGTAAGTACGATTATCGAAAGCACAATGCAGGGCTGCAATACGCTGCGTATACAGCTGGAGGATGAATATCAGTCCATGGGGACCGTTGCAGGTTATATGAAGGAATTTTCTTCGCAGCAGAAGGAAGAACTGCAGCTGGCGCTGGAAAGCTATGCAAAGACGGATCAGGGTGCGGCTTTGTATCTGTCTGACGGCAGGGTTCTCCCGGCAGGGACGGGGAAGGATGAAGAAGCCCAAAAGCAGCTTTGGAAAACCAATAAGAAGGATGGGATTATAAATCCGCATATAAGCAGCGTCACAGGGGTGAATGTATTTGACCTGTTTGTCCGATTCGATTTGCGGGACGGTGAGACGGGGTTCCTTGTGAAGGAATATGAAGTGGAAAATATTGTGGACAGCTTTTCCCTGTCATTTTATAATGACGCGGGTTTTTCCTATGTAATAAATACAACCGGGGACGTACTGATTCGTCCGCCCCATCCCAACAGCAATAAGACGGTCCAGAACCTGTTTGATATGCTTCCGATCACACAGAACAGTGAGAATAAAATCCGGGAGTTTGCCAAAGCCCTGGAAGATTTCCGTACGGGCTGGGCTGTATTTGCATATCAGGAGGAGCAGATGGTATTCTGCTATACGCCGCTGAAGCTGCAGTCCGACTGGTATCTGATTTCCATCATTCCCAGGAATGTGGTGGAGAAGCAGACGAATGAAATCCTGATGCGTACAATGACGCTGATAGCCAGCATTATTCTTGGGATTTTCCTGCTTGTGGCATTCTATGTCCGCTATGTGAACAGGACTGACAGAAAGCTGGGCAATCAGGCGGAATACATAGGGCATTTATATAATGCGGTGCCGGAAGGGATTGCCCTTATCACGCAGGAGCAGCCGCTATGCATTCTGCAATTGAACAGGGAGGGACTCAGATTGCTTGAATATCCGGAGGATGCGCAAAACGACGCGCCCAAAGGCAAAGCCATAAAGGATATCGTCCACCCGGAGGATTATGAGCAGACGATAGGTATTTTCAGGGATACAGCGGAGAATGACAGGAAAAACAGGTTTGAAAACAGGGTGATGCGCCAGGATGGTACCTGGTTCTGGTCTTCAGTCATAGTGGAGAAGATGAAGGATCCTAACGGAAATCCGGTTCTGATCGCAACCTTTCATGATATTACGGAGGAAAAGCTGGCCAAGGAAGCGGCGGAAAGGGCGAAGCTTCAGGAGCGCCTTACGCTGGTCGGGGCGATTTCCAATGCCTATCCTGTGATTATCAGCATAAACCTTACCAGGGATACACTCAACTTTATCTATGTCAAGCCGGATCTTATGGTTGATTTGGGTAAGCAGAAGTCGTACTCTGAACTGTTTGAAGCTATGCTTCCCACCATGCATCCTGACGCGCAGGAAATATTCAGAAACCGTTTTTTAATGGAAAACCTGCGGAATGCGCTGGGGCAGGATAAAAATGAAATCTATCTGGAAGCAAAACAGCTGATGGCGGACGGGAAGTATCACTGGGTCTCCACGCAGATCATTTATGTGGATAATCCATATTCGGAGGATAAGCTGGCCATTCTCATTTCACGCAGGAATGATGAACAACGGTATGAGGAAGAGCAGCGCAGGCAGGCGCTTCAGAGCGCGCTGGACAGCGCGAGGGCGGCAAGCAGCGCCAAGAGCCAGTTCCTGTCCAATATGAGCCATGACATCAGGACGCCTATGAATGCGATTGTGGGAATGACGGCAATCGCCACGGCCCACCTGGATGACAGGGACCGTGTGGTGGAATGTCTGCGCAAAATCAGCCTGTCCAGCCAGCATCTGCTCAGCCTGATCAATGATGTGCTGGATATGTCTAAAATCGAAAGCGGGAAGCTGTCGCTCAGGGAGGAGCCCTTTAACTTCGCGGAACTGGTGGCGGATGCGGTGGAGCTGGTACGGCCTCAGGCGAATGCCGGTCATCTGAATCTGGAAATCCAGTTTACCATGCTGAAAAACGAAAAAGTAATCGGAGATCCTCTCCGTATCCGTCAGGTCTGCATCAATATCCTGAGCAATGCAGTGAAATATACGCCGGAGGGCGGAAGCGTTCTGGTGGAGGTCAGACAGGAAAACAGTACGCGCAGGGGATACGGGAATTATATTTTCCGGTGTGAGGATACCGGTGTGGGAATGAATGAAGAATTCCTGAAAAAGCTGTTCCAGCCCTTTGAACGTGCGCAGGATTCCACTATCAGCAAAATTACGGGAACCGGTTTGGGAATGGCAATTACTAAAAATGTGGTGGAGATGATGAACGGCGACATCCTTGTGGAAAGCTGTCCCGGGAAAGGCTCTGTCTTTACGGTGACTATGCCCATGCAGCCGGAAAATGCCCAGGCGGAGGAGGTCCCCGGGGAATGGATCGGCGTTCACAGCCTGATTGTGGATGATGACAGGCAGACGTGCGAAAATGCTGCGGAGCTTCTGGATAATATGGGGCTGCGCGCAGAGTTTGTGACGGATGGCAGAACTGCCGTGTCCTGGGTAGTGCAGGCCAGGGATACGGCGGACCCTTATCAGCTTGTTATCATCGACTGGAAAATGCCCGATATGGACGGCGTGGAAACTGCAAGGCGTATCCGCAGTGAAGTGGGGCCTGATATCCCGGTCATCATACTCACTGCCTATGACTGGGCGGAAATAGAAGGAGAAGCCAGGGAAGCCGGGGTGACGGCCTTCCTTGCCAAACCCTTTTACCGTTCCAAAGTATGTTATCTGCTCAGTGAGCTGAGTGAAGACAGGGAAGGTACGGAACCTGTACGGCCCGGCTGGAAGGCAGATTACAGGGACAAAAGGGTTTTGCTGGCAGAGGATAATGAAATCAACCGGGAAATCGCCAGGGAGCTTGTGGGAGAAAGCGGCGTTGTCATTGAGGAGGCCAGTGACGGAGCGGAAGCGGTCAGGATGGTGCGGGAATCAGAAGAAGGTTACTATGATCTGATACTGATGGATATCCAGATGCCTGGAATGGGCGGCTATGAGGCAACCAGGGAAATCCGGGCCCTGGAACGGCGGGATGTGAAAAGACTGCCGATTGTAGCCATGACGGCGAATGCATTTGCAGAGGATGTGCAGGCGGCCTGCCGGGCGGGGATGAACGCCCACCTGGCAAAACCGATCGATCTGAATGAGCTGGAACGGATACTGAAACAATACCTGTCGGAAGGGAATGCTATGGAGGAAAGACCCGGGAAGGGAGTAGGAACAGTGTAAAATAACAGTTTTTTTTCTATTATTTTTCAAAAAAGTAACGATATTTTGAGAAAGGATAGAAAGAATTTCTGATCCGTGTTACAATATAAAACACAGACTGAACGAAATGTAGTGAAATGGAAGGAATATCAATATGAAAAGGCCTGTCAGATTCCCGGGAAGAAATAAAGGATGGCTGCTGCTTGTCATGCTTCTCATAATAGAAATGCTTTATCCCTGTATAAATATTCAGGCAAAGGAGCCGGAATCGGAACTGGTGCTGCGCGTGGCCTTCCCTGAAGTGGATGGATTTACGGAAATCGACAGGGAAGGCAACCGTCACGGTGTAGTAGTGGACTATCTGAATGAGATAGCCAAATATACCGGATGGAAATATGAATATATTCCTACGGACAGTGAAAGTATGACCGACAGATTCCTGGCGGGCGAATTTGATCTGATGGGGGGCACCTACTACAGAAAAGAGTTTGAAAAGTTTTTTGCCTATCCTGATTATAATTCGGGCTACACCAAATCAGTGCTTCTGGCGCGCCGGGACGATATGAGCATTAAGGCCTATGACCTGAAAAGTATTGAAGGAAAGACAATAGGCGTATATGAGCGTGCGGATGAGAATATCCGGCGTCTGAAGGTATATCTGGAAAGCAACAATATTAACTGCAATCTGAAATATTACACCAGCGAACAGCTTGTGGACGGGAAACTGTATGTATATCTGGACAGAGGGGATGTGGATATACTGCTTGGCAATAATGTGGATGATTCCATTACCTACCGTATTGTCACCGAATATGACTCCCAGCCTCATTATATTGTGACCAATGTGGGAAACCAGGAGGTGCTGGACGGGCTGAATATGGCGCTGGCGAAAATAATGGATTCCAATCCCAACTTTGCCGAAGAACGCTACAAGGCCAATTTCCCGGACGGCAGCATTGCAGGCATCATCCTGAATGAAGAGGAAAAAGAATATATTGCGCAGAAAAAGACAGTTTCCGTTGCGGTAGTGGAAAACTGGCATCCTCTGTTCTGCGCGCAGACGGATAATGATCTGCATGACGGTATTATATCCGATGTCCTGGGTGCCGTAGCCGGATTCACCGGACTGGAATTTGAGTATGTGTATACGGACAGCTATGCGAAGGCCCTGGCTATGGTACAGGAAGGAAAAGCGGATATGCTGGGCGCGTTCATGGGAAACGAAGAGGAAGCCGCACAGATGGACCTGGCGCTTTCCGCTTCCTATGCTTCCCTGAACGATATCCTGGTAAGAAATAAGGCGGTCAGTTACCCGTCGGAAGGTCTGGTCGGCGGTATTATAGAGGGGCGGGAAATGCCTAAGGAAGTAGCCGCCGCCGAGGTAAGGTATTTTAAAACCGTACCTGAGGGCCTCATGGCAGTCAACAGCGGTGAGATTGATTTCTTTTATGATCTTTCCATGAGAATGGAGCAGGAAATACAATCCCATCATTTTACCAATGTGATCCCGAATTCCCTGATTAACGACAGAAACGATATGTGCTTTGCCATGAAGAGCCCGGCCCAGCCGGAACTGCTGACTGCCGTCAATAAGGCGCTCAACAGTCTGACAAGCGATCAGAAGGAAAACCTGGTAAATAAAAACATGATATCTGTCGGCGTAAGTGAGTTTTCTTTGATTGATTTAATTTATGCTAATCCTGTTATGGTGGTGGCGGTGACGACCTGTATTTTTGTCCTGCTGGCAGTGCTTGTTATTGTAGTAGCACGATCCAGGGTCCATGCGGCGGAAATGCACAGCAGCCTGGAAAAGGCAGAGGCGGCCAACCGGGCCAAGGGAGAATTCCTCTCCCGGATGAGCCATGAAATCCGTACGCCAATGAACGCTATTGTGGGATTGAGCGATTTAACCTGCATGGAGAAGAACGTTCCCGAAAATATCCGTGAGAACCTGGGGAAAATACGTTCCTCCTCCCATTATCTGCTGAATCTTATCAGTGACATCCTGGATATGAGCAGGATAGAGAATGAAATGATGACAATAACCAGCGAACCTTTTTCCATGGGACGCGTGGCGGATGAACTGAAAAGCATGATGACTGCGGAGGCAGGCAGACGAGGGTTGGAATTTGTCCTGGAGGATGGGATAAAGGATGATATTCTCTCCGGGGATGCCATACGGCTGAAGCAGGTGCTGATGAATCTGATTTCCAATGCCTTCAAATTTACGCCGGCAGGCGGCAGAGTAATAGTGCGAATCAGACAGACCGGGGAAAAAGAGGGGAAAGCGGAATACAATTTTCAGGTAATCGATAATGGAGAGGGTATCTCTGAAAAGAACCAGAAGCGTATTTTTGAGGCTTTTGAACAGGTGGGAACCAATTATTCCAAGAGCCAGGGAACCGGCCTGGGCCTTGCCATCAGTAAAACAATTGTTAAGCTGATGGGCGGGGAACTGAAGCTGAAAAGCGAACAGGGAAAGGGCAGCGAGTTCTATTTTACAGTGGAATTTCCGCTTGCCATGTTGGAATCGGAAGAGGAAAAAGAGGAAACGCCGCAGTCTCTGGGAGAAATCAGGATATTGCTTGCGGAAGATAATGATCTGAATGCTGAAATTGCAGAGGAGCTGCTGCAGATGAAGGGAGCGCAGGTTTGCAGGGCTGAGAATGGCGAAACGGCGTTGAAAATGTTCCGCGACAGCAGTGAAGGCGAATTCCAGGTGATTCTCATGGATCTCCAGATGCCGGTAATGGACGGGCTGGAAGCATGCAGGGCCATCCGGAAGCTGGAACGGGCGGATGCGGCGGTGATTCCCATTATTGCCATGACTGCGAATTCCTTTAAGGAAGATGCCGATGCGGCTGCGGCGGCAGGGATGAACGGCTTTGTTACAAAGCCGGTGGATGTGGATTATCTGTATCATGTTTTGAACAGGGTTATGAATAAAAGCAGGCAGAAGCCTCAGGCCGGGGATTAACCCCAGCCCGGCAGTTCCGTGAAAAGCTGTGTTTCAGAAAAGAGCATCCAGCCCTTTTCGCTTCCATCGGTGCGTTCCATCTTTACAAAGATGAGTTCTTCCGTACAGGGAGCCAGGGCCAGACAGTACATCTGGTCTCCGGGATCCAGTATAAAGGACGGTACCCCGGAAGGCTGATCTTCCGGTGAATCAAAGAAGGGCAGCGCCGCCTGTGCTGTATAGACAAAGGGTTCTCCATACATCCAGGGGACTTTCATCTCATATTCGTCCTGCTGCAGCTGAGTGAAGCCGTTATCGCTGCAGCGGAAGGAAAGCTTTACGTAATAGCATCCAAGACCGTTTACGAATACCGGTGTGTCGGCCCAGACAGAAAGGGTGCCGTCACCCGGTATTTTTATGTAATTTCCATATCCCTCATCCCAGGATGAGATGCGGTAAAGATTTCCGGTGCCGTTTAAGACGGAGGTCTCCGCCAGATCGCCAAGCTCTTTGAGCGCGTCATTTTCATAAGACAGAAGCTTCAGCATGAAAATGCAGTCATTTTCTTCCTGCCCCTTCAGAACCAGTTCCTTTTTCCCATCGGCCGCGTCCAAATCTGTTACCCAGACATAATATCCTGCGGCTCCCTGCTTCAGACTCCAAACCTCGCGTCCGTCAATCTCAATGCTGATGCCCTCCGACCGATACGATTCCTCATCATAGTCCGTCTTGAAACAGATCATTTCCGGCAGGCCGTCTCCGTTCAGATCGTACCATGCATTCTCGTTTGGCTGCAGGGCTGCGAACAGGCCGTCCTGTCCACTGTTTTTCTGTTCCCAAAGGCTCTGCAGGGCATTCTGGCCGCCAAACCAGTCCGCTGAGACGATTTCTCCGATTAAGGTGCCTGACAGCCCGTCGTTTTCCGATATGACAGCCAGACTGCCGCCTTCCATAGCGCAGGCAACGGTTTTATTCAGTGAATTATCCGTCATGTTTACCTGGATGAGACCATTCCCCCGCAGCCAGATTTCGCGTATCCAGTAATTCTCTGCCTGGAAAGGGGCAATGCAGTCCGCGGCGCCTTCCAGGGCCAGAAATTCCTCCTGGGTGAGGGGACAGGAACCGTACTCATGAAAAGCGCCGCCGGCATAGTAAAAATAGCAGGGCTTATAAGAATGGCCGGTGCCGTCGGTTCCCCCATCGAAGGAGCTTTGGGTCAGGAAAAAATTGTCATTTCCATCCTTTGTCAGGTTCATTCCCTTCCCCGAAAGAACAGTTTCGTAGGGGCTGCCGTCCTGAATTCCCCAAAGAAAGGAGAGGGTGGAGCTGACGCCATCTGTTTCCGCGTACCAGTAGCAAAGGCCATCGGCAGTTTCCAGGACAGCGCTGCGATCCTGAAAATATTCAGGCTGATCCCCGACAGTTTGGCCATCCGGCGTCTGCCTTCTGGGAGTCAGCTGCTGCGTCCCCCCTGCGCCGGCAAACCAGATATGTCCCTTCAGATAACCATCCTGCCTGGTTCCGGTAAAGGCAAAGGCCTCCCGGACTCCGTCATTATCATAATCCGCACAGTCGAACAGTAAAACCTCTTCTTCCGAAGCCTCCTGCAGGGCGGCCAGAAGAGACGAGTCCTCTTGTGACAGGGCTTTCCCGCCGAAGCTTTGCCCGGCGTTATCTGTCTGCGCGCCGTTTTGTGTTTCGGACACGGCATGGCTGCCATCCTGGCTTTGCGCGCCGGAAGCTGTTCCCGCGTCAATAACCGGATCCGCGGCATTATCCGCAGGCAGGCCGCACCCGCCAAGAAGGGTGACGCTGAGTAAGAACGCGGTGGCAAGACTGGTAAGGGCGGGAACGGTTATAGGGGTATTTTTTTCCATAGATGCTCCTCCTTTGCTGAGGAAGGTGGTTTCCGGCAGATGAATGCCGTTATTAATTGTTCTGATTTTATGTTATATCCTGGAGCGGATTTCCGCAAGATGTCCGGGGAAATATTAAAGAAATCGTAACTTTTGAATTTTCGGTGTATTTTCACAGTTTAAAGAGTGGCTAAGATCGCAGATACGTAGTATACTGGTTGCATTGAACAGCTCTGGCTTTAATGGATAAGCGCAGGAAAATGCGCGGATGGGAGTAAATATGACGGAAACAGATGTAAACCGGCTTTGGGAAAGGCTGGCCGGATGTCCCGCTGTGGAAGCGATTGCGCTCGGCGGATCCCGGGCAACAGGAAAAGCGGATGAGAAATCCGACTATGATGTATATGTATATCTGCAGGGAGAATTCCCGGCCTGTGAGCGGGAGAAAATACTGGGTGAATTTTGTCCGGTTATGGAAATCAACAATCATTACTGGGAGATGGAGGATAACTGCACCCTGGGAAACGGAGTGGATTTGGATATTATTTACCGGAGGCTGGAGGATTTCGCAGCGGGTATCCGCTGGGTGGTACAGGAAGGGAATGCTTCCAACGGCTATACCACCTGTATGTGGCATAATCTTAAAACCTGCAGGATTCTATATGACGGCACCGGCCGCCTGACCGGGCTGAAGAAAGACTTTGATGTGGAATATCCCCGGGAGCTGAAAAGGAATATTGTGCAGCGGAATATGAAGCTGATGAACGGCGTCCTGCCCTCCTATGACATGCAGATAAAAAAAGCGCGGCAAAGAAGGGATCTGGTAAGCATCAATCACAGGACGGCCGCATTTCTGGAAAGCTACTTTGATGTTATTTTTGCATTGAACGAAATGACGCATCCCGGTGAAAAACGGCTGATGCGGCTTTGCATGGAACAGTGCCATATCCTGCCTGCCTGCTTTGAAGAGAACCTGGAGGGGCTTTTCACCCATATGTTTGACGGGCAGGGGGAAGAATATCTGTGCAGGCTGGTAAAGGAGCTGCAGAAAGTTTGTTCCGCCCAGGGCTTCTAAACGCCCGCTGATTGTTCTTTGATATATGCTTCAGCTTCGGCTGCCGTGAGCCTTCTGATTTCTGCATGGGGAAATTCTCTGTATTCAGGCCTTCTGTAAACGGGCCGCATTGCAGTACAGGATTTTCCCCTGTTCTTTTCCAGATATTCCTTCAATGTAAATTCATCTCTGAAAATCTTAAAGGATTTCCTTCCATTGGAAGCTGTGATTTCGTATATGCCGCAATTTGTTTTTTCGGTGGCATCTGCTGTCCGCAGGTAGAGCTTTGCTGTTTCCGCTGATTGAAAGGGGAAATTCCATCTTTGCAAGCCGTTTTTTCCCGCTTTGTTGATGCAAATGCATCTGCCGCAGGTACCGCAGATGTATTGCAGATGATTTTCCAGGCAGTCCCGTGGGTTTTGCAGCGGGGTTGCTCTTTTTTTGTTGCTGTAGCATTCCGGGCATTCAGTCATATTATTTCTCCTTTAGTAGGTTATATTAGTGGGATGTGAGGGGAAACAGGTTCTTTTTTTGACAGGCGGGAAAGCCGCCGGAATGGATTAACAGCTGTATGCACAATCACTCCACAGTTAAAGTATAGACTCAGACATAATGGGAGTGTCAAGAAGAAAATAAAAAATATAAAATTTATTACTAATACGTATTGATTTTGATTTCTTATCGATTTATCTTCTTTTTAAGGATATCCTTCAAAACAGGGAAGGAGGAAGTTTATGGCATTTATGCCGGGACAAAAATTCAGGCAGGATATGAGATAGTAATTAAACGATAGGTACATTAAATGAAAGAAGGAATTAACTGCCCGGCGCCGGGCGGTTACAGAGGATTGATATATGAATGAAGAAAAGATAACGGCATTGGAGAAAAAAATTCAAAAGGAGCATGGCAATATTGCGGGCATGGTGGTTCTGAAAGACGGCAGGACGGTATATGAAAATTATTTTAACGGCTGTGGGGCCGATGATACCATCCATGTATTTTCGGTGACAAAGAGCATTGTTTCCATATTGGCGGGCATTGCCATTGACAGGGGATATATTGGGAGCGTTGATCAGAAGGTACTGGATTTTTTCCCGGATTACACGGTGAAGAGGGGAGAAAAAACGATACAGACGATTACGCTTAAGAATCTGCTTACCATGACGGCCCCGTACAAATTCAGATCGGCGCCGTACACCAGATTTTTTTCCAGCGAGGACTGGGTGATGGCGGCCCTTGATTTACTGGGAGGAAGGAAGCCGGCGGGTGAATTCCGGTATATGGAAATGATAGGGCCGGATATTTTATCAGGGCTCCTTTCCAATGCAACAGGACGGCCGGTGCTTGATTTTGCCAGGGAGGCTTTATTTGAACCGCTTCATATTGCCGTTGCTTCCAACATTGTTTTATATACTCCGCAGGAGCATGTGGCATTTGTAAAAAAGAATTGTGCCAGCGGCTGGGTTGCGGACGAAAAAGGACATAATACGGCGGGCTGGGGGCTTACGCTCACCGCTGTGGACATGGCAAAGATCGGACAGCTGTATCTGGACGGCGGGAAATGGGAAGGCAGACAGATTGTATCAGAGGAATGGGTGGCGGAGAGCACGGCAGAACACAGCCGTTGGGAGAAGGAAAAATTGTCTTACGGATATCTGTGGTGGACTGGTATATTGAATGGTTATGCCGCCATGGGAAACAGCGGGAATATCATTTATGTTAATCCTGCGGATAAGATGGTGGTTTCCATTGCCGCATTGTTTAAGCCCACTGCCAAAGATATTACGGAATTTATTGATAGGGATGTTAAGCCATTGTTCTGTGGGGCCGAATGATGAAATAAAGGGTGCACAGGTGCTTGGAAGAAATAAGAAAGATGCCCGATTGCCTGAACGGGTGCGGAATCTGTAAAATTTACATGGCAGTCTGAAGAATTTCATATATTTTTTGCCGGCTGCTGCTTTTATAATTAATGATAGGACGGATATCTCAGAACGGCGCGGATGAGGAACTGTTTCTGGAAAGACGGATACCCTGCCGGGGAAGGCGGGGTATACAGTCTTTGCGGGATACACAGGAAGCGTATGGTATTTTTTCTGCGGGCCGTGGGAATAAAGGGTTAAATGAAGAAGGGAGTTTTATTCATATGAAAGCAGCGCTTGTTTATACGAGTACCACATCGGAGCTGATTGAACTGGTGGAACGGGAGGTAAGAAAAAATATCGGGGAGGAAGCGGAGCTTTTGAGCCTGCAGAATCCGGAGATATTGGCTATGGTGAGAGATGCGGGCTATGTGACGCCCAGGGCGGCGGCAGAACTGATTTCCATGTATATGGACGCGGTAAAACAGGGGGCGGATGTAATTCTGAATATCTGCTCCTCCGTGGGGGAGGTTGCTGACAGTATGCAGGCGGCCGCCGCTTATCTGGGGGTCCCGGTGGTAAGGATTGATGAAGAGATGTGCCGGGAGGCGGTTCGCCGCGGCAACAGAATCGCTGTGCTGGCAACGCTTCCCACCACGCTTGAGCCTACGAAGAATACGGTTCTGCGTGTGGCCAGAGAAATGGGACGTCATGTGGAGCTGGTGGATGGTCTGATTGACGGCGCGTTCGGCCTTGATCAGGACAGCTTCCGCAGGTTGCTGCTTCAGAAAGCGGCGGAGATTAAGGAGAAAGCGGATGTAATCCTTCTGGCGCAGGGCTCCATGGCCTATGTGGAAGAGGATATTTGCAGGGAGCATGGAATCACAACCCTGTCAAGCCCCGGATTCGGAGCCGTGGAACTGAAAAAAGCACTGGAAAAGAAAGGCTTGTTATAGGAGGAAGATATGCTGACAGATACCAGAAAATCACCTAATGCCAGACTGCAGGGACTTCCTTTTTCCGATGTGGAGTGGACGCATGGACTGTATAAGGAGCGTTTTGATACCTGCGCCGATTCCACGGTACCCCATTTGCAGAATATGTTTGAACGCAGGGAAATCAGCCATGTGTTGGAAAATTTCAGAATTGCGGCAGGGGATGCGGACGGGGATTTTGACGGAACCGTATTTGGGGACGGAGATTTCTATAAATGGATGGAAGCGGCTGTTTATACGGCGGTGCGGACAAATAACAGAGAGCTCCTTGCGCAGCTGGAGGATTATATTGCACTTATCGGCAGGGCGCAGCAGCCGGACGGCTACATATCCACCAAACAGATTATTGGGGAAAGAAGCGGAAAGGCTTCCAGGCTGGGGGACATTAATGATTTTGAGGTCTATAATTTCGGTCATCTTTTTACTTCAGCCTGTCTTTATAAGCGTCTTACCGGAAAAGACAGCTTTCTGGAGATCGCAGAGAAGGCGGCGGAGTATCTGAATAGGCTGTATGCGGAAGCGGAAGAAAAGGGCGAGGTGCAGACTGCTGTGTGCCCTTCCCATTATATGGGATTGGCGGAGCTGTACCGGACCACAGGGAATCCGGAATATCTGGCTCTTTTAAAGAAAGCAGTGATGCTGCGGGATTCTGTAAAGGAAGGAATGGACGACAACCAGGATCGCCTTATGCTGAAGGCTCATGATAAGATTATCGGACATGCGGTACGCGCCAATTATCTGTATGCAGGTGTAGCGGATTTGTGTCTGGAGGAAGAGGATCCGGAGCTTATGGAGGTGCTGCATAAGGTGTGGCGCAGCCTGGTGACGCAGAAGCTGTATATAACAGGCGGATGCGGCGCGCTTTATAACGGCGCTTCCCCTTATGGGAACTTTTTCGGCCACCAGCTGGTTCATCAGGCCTATGGCTACGAGTATCAGCTTCCCAATGTCACGGCCTATAACGAAACCTGCGCGTCCATCGGCGGTGTTTATTGGGCGTGGCGTATGTTCTGTCTGGAAAAGAAGACGGAATATGCGGATGTGCTGGAACGTATGCTGCTGAATGTTAACCTGGCTGCTGTCAGTATGGACGGAAAGCGTTTTTTTTATGAAAATATGCTGCGCAGGGCCAAAAAGCTTCCTTATGAGCTTATATGGGGGCAGGAAAGGGCGGAGTATATTTTGAGCTATTGCTGTCCTCCTAACCTGGCCAGGCTGATGGCACAGATGAGTGAGTATGCCTATGCGTTGGACGAAAGCGGCGTATATACGGTTCTTTACGGCGCGAGCCGGGCAAGGATAAGCCTGCCGGGAAGAGGGGAGGAGGCTTTCATCCTGATTCAGGAGACGGAATATCCGTATGACGGAGCTGTGCGTTTTACCTTTGAAAAGGAGAGGGAACAGCAGAGGGAGCTTAACGGTTTTGCCCTGCACTTGAGGATTCCGGCCTGGGTGCGCAGCGCAAAGCTGCGGCTTGGAAACAGGACAAATGGCAGGGAAATCAGCCTTCAGACGCTTCGACGGGAGGATGTGGGGACGTATCTGACCGTTTGGGTGGATAAGCCCCAGGAAACGGAGGTGCTTCTGGAGCTGGGAATGGAGGCCAGGCTTACCTGTGCCCATTCCCTGGTGGAAGAAACGGTAAACCAGGTGGCTGTTGAGCGGGGACCTCTTGTGTATTGTATGGAAGGAATGGATGCACCGGTGGAAACCATCGATGATCTTTTTATCCCCTCGGATATTTCTTTACAGCCGGAGTTGTTTGAAATTGGCGGGAGAACTGTGACAGCCCTCACCGGAACCTTCCTTAAAAAAAGGACGGATGGGAAAGAAGGCTATGACAGGCAGGCGCTGTACCAGGATTATGTGGATCGGGGATATGAAAAGATAAAAGGCAGGATGATTCCCTACTTTGCATGGGATAACCGTGGAATGGATGAAATGCGTATCTGGATGCCGGTTACGGACGTGCGTTCGTTATAAATGAGGGAACAAGGAGGAGAATTCCTCTGCACGCCAGAGGACTCGCATTTTTCCTGGCAAAACAATTAGGAGGAATAAAATGGGACAATATCATAAACTGCCTATATCGGTCCTGGATACCTTTCCCGGGGCGGAAGCGGAGGCGGTGCATGGACTTTTTCTGGAGGAATTAAGGGATTTCCACCGGAAAATCGTGGTGCTGGATGATGATCCTACCGGGGTCCAGACGGTTCATGGTGTATCTGTTTATACAGATTGGGAACAGGAAAGCCTGATGGAGGGAATACAGGAGGAAAACAATATGTTTTTCATCCTGACCAATTCCAGAAGCTTTTCTGCACAGAAGACCGAAGAGGAGCACCGGCTGATTGCAGAAAGGTCGGCAAAGGCCGCGGCTGCCTGCCATAAGGAGCTGCTGTTTGTTTCCAGAGGGGATTCCACGCTGCGTGGGCATTATCCTCTGGAGCCGGAGGTGCTTAAGGAAACGCTTGAGGAACAGACCGGGAAGGCTGTGCACGGACAGATACTGTGCCCTTTCTTCCTGGAGGGCGGGCGGTTTACCATTGACAGTGTCCATTATGTGAAGGAAGGCGATTGGCTGGTGCCTGCCGGACAGACGGAATTTGCAGCGGATAAAACCTTTGGGTATAAAGCCTCCCATTTGGGAGAATATCTGGAGGAAAAAAGCGGCGGAAGTTACCGGAAGGAGGACGGCATTTATATTACGCTTTCCTTGCTACGGGAGCAAAAGCTGGCGGAGATTACTGAGCTTCTTATGCAGGCGGAGAATTTCCGGCCGGTGTTTGTGGATGCCATTGCCCAAAGCGATGTGGAAGCCTTTGCCGTCTGCCTGCTGCGTGCCATAAAGGCAGGAAAGGAATTCATCATCCGCAGCGCAGCAGCGGTTCCCAAGGTTCTGGGAAACGTAAGCGACAGACCTCTGCTGGGGCGCAGGGAGCTGTTAGGCGGAACGGATGCGGGAATGGAAAAGGGGGAAAAATGCGGGGAGACCTCTAACTATGGAGGCATCGTACTCATTGGTTCCCATGTAAAAAAGACAACGCAGCAGCTGGAGGCGTTGAAGGATTCCGGTGTCCCCGCAGAGTTTCTGGAGTTCAGAGTGGGCGCCTGTCTGCAGGAGGGCGGCCTTGCCGGGGAAAGGGACAGGATAATAGCCGAAGCGGAGCGGGTGATGGGGCAGGGTAGGACCGCGGTGGTTTACACCAGCCGGGAACTCCTGGCGCCGGAAGGAATGGACAGGGAAGATATGCTGAAGCTTTCCGTAGAGATTTCTGATGCCGTAACAGGAGTAATTGCCGGTCTGCACCGCAAGCCGCGGTTTCTGATCGCAAAAGGGGGAATAACCTCCAGCGATGTGGGGACAAAAGCCCTTGGAGTCCGCAGGGCCAGTGTGCCGGGTCAGGCGCAGCCGGGGATTCCGGTTTGGAAGACCGGGCCGGAAAGTAAGTTCCCGGGATTGTCTTACATTATTTTTCCGGGAAATGTGGGAGATAAGGATACGTTGAAAAAAATTGTGGAGCTGCTGGCTTAAAATATAAATGACAGATAACTGTGGAGAAACTTATCAGTTACGATTGGAGTAAAAAGGATATGAGAAAAGTGATTATTTCGCTGGCACCGGTGGAAGCGGGGAAGGCGATAGATAAGGAAAAGCTGGTGGAGGATGTCGTGCGGTGCGAACAGGCCGGAGCAGCTATGTGCCATCTGCACTGCAGACGGCCGGATGGGTCTTTGACGCCGGATATTTCGGAGCTTACGGATACCTTTGAAAGGATTGCTGAAAAGACGGATCTGATCATTCAGGCTTCTACCGGAGGGGTATCCGATATGAGCATTGAACAAAGGTGCAAACCTCTGGATTACTGGAGGGTAGAGAGCGCTTCATTAAACGGTGGAACCACGAATCTGGGAGAAGCGGTTTATATAAATACATTTGAGGACATCAGATACTGCGCAAAGGCGGTATATGAGCGGGAAATCATTCCGGAAATCGAGGTATTTGATATCGGGATGATTTATAACATCCGTATGACACAGGCGCAGGTACCTTACAGGGAGCCTATTTTATATAATCTGGTATTTGGACACAGGGGGGGGATGCAGGCGAATATGGAATGCCTCACCGCCTTCCTGGCGGCGGTGCCGGCAGAAGCCAGATGGGGCGTTACCCACTATGGAAGAGATAACTGGGATTTCCTGGCAGCGGCTATTGCCATGGGCGCATCGGTGGTGCGGATTGGATTTGAGGACAGTCATTATCTTGCGCCCGGCCGTACCGCCGCCTGGAATTATGAAGAAGTGGAAAAGCTTGCCGCTTTGATCCGGGCGATGGATCTGGAGGTGGCGTCCCCTGCACAGGCAAGGGAAATCCTGCATATTTTCCCCAAGGGAAAGAGATAGAGTAACCGGAATGACAGGCCGGATAAGAGGAGGATAAAGCATGCTGTACAAAAAAAATGCGGAAACTAAGTTAAGTCGGGAGCTGTTCGAAAATCCCACCAGTGAATACAGGGGAACCCCCTTCTGGTCCTGGAACTGTCTTGTGACAAAAGAACTGATTGCGGATCAGCTGGAGATTTTCCGGAGGATGGGCTTTGGCGGTGCACACCTGCATCCTCGCACCGGTCTGGAAACACCGTACCTGAGTGATGAATTCATGGAGCTGGTAAAATACGCGGATGAACAGGCCCGGGAGAAAGGGATGCTCTGCTGGCTGTACGATGAGGACAGATACCCCTCCGGCGCAGCGGGCGGCATGGTCACTGAGAACTGGAATTACAGAGCCAGGCATCTCCTTCTGACAAGGGAGAAAAAACAGGGAATGTGCGCTGACAGGGAAGAATTCCTTTCCTGTATTGCGGCCGGGGGAAAGCCGGCTGGTTATTATCTGTGTGCATATCGGGTTAAGACGGAAAAAGGATATCTTCATTCTTATCACAGGGTATCCGGGCCGCAGCCGGATTTTGACAGCAAGGCCGCAGAGCAAAGGGAAGGAAAGCTGTGGTTTGCATATGTGGAGCTGATGCGGGAAAGTCCCTGGTTCAATGACCAGACCTATATTGATGTTATGAACAGGAAGGCTGTGGAACGCTTCCTGGAGATTACCCACGAACGTTACTATGAGGTGCTGGGAGAGGAATTTGGGAAATCCATTCCTGCTATTTTTACGGATGAACCGCAGATAAAAGGCAGCATGGTGCTGCCGGATGGAGAAAGTGAAGCGGATGTCACACTTTCCTTTACAGACGATCTGCCGGAAACCTTTGAAAAAGCCTATGGTGCTGATCTTTTGGAGGTGCTGCCGGAGCTGCTCTGGGAGCTGCCTGAGGGAAGGGCTTCGGTTCATCGTTATCATTATCATGATCATCTGTCGGAGCGCTTTGTGTCGGCTTACTGCGATACGATTGCGGACTGGTGCAATGCCCATCATATCGCTATGACGGGGCATTATATGTCGGAGCCTACGCTGTATTCCCAAACCCTGCGGCTGGGGGAGGCCATGCGCTGTTACCGCCGCCAGCAGCTGCCCGGAGTGGATATCCTTTGCTCCGATCCGGAATATTCCACGGTGAAGCAGGCTGTCAGCGTGGCGCGGCAGAACGGCAGGGAAGGCGTGCTGAGCGAGCTGTACGGTGTGACCCACTGGGATTTTGATTTTAAGGGACATAAGCTGCAGGGGGACTGGCAGGCGGCGCTGGGAGTGACCATCCGCTGCCACCATCTGGCGTTCATGTCTATGGAGGGAGAGGCCAAGCGCGACTGGCCCGCATCCATCAATTACCAGTCACCCTGGTGGGAAAAATATCCTTACATAGAAAATTATTTTGCCCGGGTAAACACTGCGCTGACCAGGGGAAAAGCGCGGGTAAGGACGGCGGTGGTGCACCCGATAGAGTCCTATTGGATGAGCTATGGGCCGCAGGCCCAGACAAAGCTGATGCGGGAGCAGTTGGATGACAATTTCCGCAGTCTGATCGAGTGGATGCTTTTCGGTCTGGTGGATTTCGATTTCCTTTCGGAAGCGCTGCTTCCCGAACAGTGTCCTGAAGGACGCTTTACCGCAGAAACAGATAAAGAAGGGGCGGCGCTTTTGGTGGGAAAGATGGCTTACGGCACAGTGCTGGTACCGGGAATGAGAACCATCCGCAGCACAACGCTGGAACGGCTGGAAGCGCTGGCTGATGCGGGCGGCCGTGTCATTTTTCTGGGAAAGGTCCCTACGCTTGTGGATGCAGTTGTAAGCGATCGGGCCGCAAAGCTGGCGGAACGTTCCGTGGTGCTGCCGTTTCAGCAGTATGAGCTGATGGAGGCGCTGGAGGAGGAGCGGGAGCTGGACATCCGGAAAGAAAACGGGGACCGTACCGATAACCTTTTCTATCAGCTCAGGGAAGACAGCGGCTGCAGGTGGCTGTTTGTCTGCCATGTGGGCAGGAAGAACAACAGGCTTGACCAGCCGGAGGTGCTTCAGGTGAGAATACGGGGCAGTGTGCAGGTAACCTGCTATCATGCGATGGACGGCAGCGTGCAGGCGCTGGAGGCCGAATACCTGGACGGCTGGACGCAGCTGCAGGTGACGCTTTTTTCCCAGGACAGCTTTTTGTGGAGGCTGACGGAGAAGCAGGGTGACGGTGTGGCGGAGCCGGAAAAAAAGCAGGAAAACAGCATCGCGGATCCGGCGGGAAGGCAGGATGGCACTATGGTATCCTCCGGGGACAGCTTCCCGGTAAAGACAGGCAGCCTGCGGCCCTTTTACGGACTGGTGGCAGGAAATGG
>NZ_KE992665.1:455-846 GCF_000466465.2 Clostridium sp. KLE 1755 | reverse complement strand
AAGCATGGCTACTTGGCTCGTTGCTCGCGGAAATAAAACCGCTTATGAAAGTACGCTGAGCATTATTCTGGATGAGCCGGATTTGAAGCTGGCGGAGGTAGAGGTGGAGCAGGTAGTGCTCAACAAGAGCGGAAAACGGGCTATCCGGTTGGATGCCTGGGCACGGGATGTATCTGACCGCCGTTTTAATACGGAAATGCAGAATGATACGGAAGCGGACGATGTGAGGCGGAGAGCGAGATTTTATCAGGGCCTGCTTGATACCCCGGTTTTAAAGGCAGGAAAGACGACCCGGTATAAGCACCTGCCGTCAACTGTCATTATTTTTATCACGCAGGAAGACATTTTCGGACGGGACCGTGCAATCTATACCTTTACGGAACAATGTGAA
>NZ_KE992665.1:0-355 GCF_000466465.2 Clostridium sp. KLE 1755 | reverse complement strand
GACGACCCGGTATAAGCACCTGCCGTCAACGGTTATTATTTTTATCACGCAGGAGGACATTTTCGGACGGGACAGGGCAATCTATACCTTTACGGAACAATGTGAAGAATTTTCAGATCTGCCCCTGGATGACGGCACGAAGAAAATATTTCTGAACATGACCAGTAAAAATGGCCGTCCTGAGCTGATAAGCCTGCTGCAGTATATGAAAAATACCACGATTGATAATCCTGAGGTCAAGATAAAGGATAAACGGATTATTACGTTGGATAAAATCGTAAATGAAGTGAAGCAATCGGAAGAATGGGAGGCTGTAAAGATGAATATTCTTGAGATTGGTATTGAAAAAGGAAGA
>NZ_KE992664.1:0-3379 GCF_000466465.2 Clostridium sp. KLE 1755 | reverse complement strand
CGTGCCGGTTCAAGTCCGGCTACCCGCATTGTTTTATGATGGGACTCTCTTCTTAGTTAGCGGCTAGAGGGAGTTCCTTTTCATTTTCTCCGGGCAGAATTCCTATAATTGCATTTGCGCTGGATACCTTACTCCTATAGTCCAGATGAGTATAAATGTTCAGCGTTGTGGAGATGTCACTGTGTCCCAGCAGTTTCCAAAGCTTGGACAAAATGGCCTCGAATGGTCCTACAAGGGGCAGCGTTCGAAGGCTTTTTTTAGATTTAGGCCTGTCTTTGTAAATCATTTTGTATTTGCCGTCTACCATGGCCTGGGTTACAGTATGTCTGATTGTAATCGTCTTCTGCACAAAATCGATTGCTTCCCACTTCAGCCTTACGATTTCACTTCAACGGAGTCCATAATAGCTGCCAATAAGAGCGGGAGCCAGTAAAGTAAAAAGTCACAGAAAAATATTTCATCCTTCGTACCGGATATAGTTGCTTCTTTATACAGGACCGATATTTAAAACTTTTCTACATTGTCTGGTCTGCTGACAGGCAGCAGCTTGTCCTCAGTTTTTTCTTGTTATCGGCTTTTTCGTAATCATCAGAAGGAACGAATTCCTGCCTGGTTATCTGAAACATTTCCTCGGTTTTACGTTTATTGCCTTTTAGAGGAAGATGCTCTGATTTTTTTTGTGGATTTTTGTTGTCTTTTATATATTCATTGCGTATAAAAGATTAGAAAAAAGAAAAGAAGTTGATTGTATGCAGAATATTATTGTGCCAATCAACCATGACACGGTTTTAGATAAGCCGGAGACAGAAAACAATATTTTCAGTAATATAGTTAGGGTTGTTTATATTCCATGTGTTTTTGCAAAATACAGATATTATATGATACTACAAACTATGATAAAGGCCTACATTGACCCTAAATCAAGCTTCTGCAATGACTTAAGAAAACTAAGCAAGCTGTTTTGTTGCTGGGGTGACAAAAGGTCAAAATATTGAAGCAATTCATGCTGCTTTTCTGTAATAGGATAGGACTCATTCGTTTCTGCAAAGAACTGGGCGAGAGTTATCCCAAAAGCATCACATATTTTCTGGAGATTTGGAATACTGGGTATCGAATCTTTTGTTGACCAGGAGGATATGGTAGACTGTCTGATATTTGCTATTTTGGAGAGTTCGTACTCACTCCAGCCACGTTCAGTGCGTAGATTAACAATTTTATCATTGATATAGGACATGACTGGTTACCTCCTGCTTGTGTTTATTGTTATTTTACTTCATTCTTTCGTTGTATTTTAGACTTACATATCGTATAATTTTAACGATGTATAGTAGTACTTAGTATAGCAGGAGGAGAGAGGATGCAATTTCGTAAAATATCTGAAAGTATGACGGATCATGAGGCTGAGGCTTTGCTGCATATTTTACTTCCAGGAAGCAAAATGAAAGAAATAAATCGGCTGGAAGAATCTAATTGTGTTGATATAATCTTTGAATTTCAGGAAAGAGAGTGGATACTTACATTTTGCCCGGATGAAATCGATAATATTTCAGAAGAATTAAATTTAGAGAATAAAGGTATTTATCAGGTTTATATGCTGGCTAATGGATATAGCGAATATTTGAAGGAAGATGCACAGATTCAGGCAGAATTATGGAAGGATTGGATAGATAAAGCGCAGAAAAATATAAATGTGCTATATTTCAATAAAAATGTTAAATCAGCGGAAATTTTAACAGATCTGGAGAATCTGGTAGTAAATTATCGGAATTTACAAGGACTTATAGAAACCTTTGGTGCCGGAGCCAAGACAACAATAGGGGATTGCGATATATCTCAGGGAATTTATGCAATTGCAGAGAGTTTGGCAGAGCAAAATGGCTATTTGGAACAGCTGTTAAACAAGCTTATTAGTTAAATGGTTTTTATGATATTGGGGAGTATTGAGTGGGTAGTTTTAATTTTACTTACTGATAATAAGAAATGTGATTAATTTATTTTGAAAAGAAGATTACGGAGTAGATGTTTTCTCTGGTAGTCTTCTTTTTTTATTGTATTAAGCTTTTGTTTTTAATGGATGGTGAGATTGGAATTAAAATTAATTTTTAGGTGTAATTAAGTATAAAATATTGTAATTCCTTATATGGTATAAAGGATAATAAAATGTAATAAAAAGTGGATTAAGACTAAAAGAAGTTAAAATAAATCTTTCATCCTATCTTCAGCGTTCCTGATATATGCTCTTATAATGCATTATCAGAGTTATTAATTTCTAATAGTGTAGTTGCCGTTGTTAATAGAATGCATAATTGATTCTTGTTACATTTGGAAATAATCCGGATGAGTTCTCTGTAATCTGGATCAAATTTATCTTCATCAGATAATATGCATTCGTCGGCGGAAATATTAAGAGTTCGACAAATGTGATAGAAATTTTCCAGACTTGGAGAAAATCGTCCGCGTTCTATATCCTTCTGAAAAGATAAAGAGAATCCCAGTAACTGTGCGCATTTAGCTTGCGTAAGGTGTTTTTTATTACGCGCTTTCTTAATTGCAGAACCTAAAATTTTGGCGTCATGCAGGCATAGGGGCATATTTTCATCTCCTTTAATTAGTACGGAACCATACAGCTTAACTGCAGTAATGATACGAAACCTTTAAAAAATATGACAATTCACAATCTATAGATAGAACAAATTAATATCTGACAAAATAGTTCCTTTAACAAATAGCTCTTCTTAATGGATTATTCGGATGGTATATGTCTGTTTTAAAGGTGAAGCTAAAAAAATAAAAAAGACCAATGCTATTTTTCCCCCTTTTTAAGTAATTGTGGTAGTGCTATACACTACTCATTGTTAAGGAATAGATTAAATAAGCGAAATGTTTATCTGGAATATAAAGAGATAAATATTCGCTTTTTTATTTTTCTACGTGGTGTACTTATAAAAGTTTTCTGTCGGGGCCCACCTTTTTCCCTTGTCGCAAAAGAACAAAGAAAAAAGGAGGCACATATGATATGAGAGAACAAAAAGCACAGTCACTGCAGAACCGCTTTTCAGCATATGTGGTAACTGCTGTTTCTAACCGCAGAGCCAGGTATCTGGAAAATAAAAATCGCGCAAAAGAGCGGGAATATGCTGTTTTAGAAATGCTTGATCGAACATATACGGATTTTTCAGAAGAATATAATAAATATGTAATGGATCAAATATTACACGAAGCCGGAGAAATTAGCAAGCTGGAGCGGATAATAAGTCTTACTCAAGGGCAAAAGATGATTTATGCAATTGCTTGTTTGAAGGAACGGGAAAAGGCATTAATATTTGGCCGTGTCTTTGAAGAACTGGAGTTTGAAGAGTTGGGAAAAAGACATGGTATC
>NZ_KE992663.1:0-37565 GCF_000466465.2 Clostridium sp. KLE 1755 | reverse complement strand
CAGGAAATTTAAGCTTAATCAGCAGGCACTTATTACTGCCTTTTCAAAAATCATTTCCAACCATCCCGCCCCCAACAAAAATAAGAAGCCCTATACCGTCAATCCAAACAGTACAGGGCCTCATACCATACATACGCCAGCCAGCGCACGTTTCCCATCAGCTAAACCTTTGCCAAAACTCTCAGATTTCCCCATTCAAGGAAAACTCTCAGCACTCCCCATTCAGTGAAAACATCAGCGTATCCCCCATACGCATCTCAACCTCCAGCTTTGTCACATTATGTCCGTAATACCTCTTCTCATACACCTCAAAGGGGCTGCATTCCTTTTTGAAATAAACCGTATGCTTTCCCTTATAAGAGGCATGGACCATCACAAAATTCTTATTGGCATAAAGCACATCATCATCCTTATTGTAAAGATGGCATCCGGCATACTCCGCCAGGGAAGCCAGCAGCTCAGACCGCATAATCTGGGGCGCGCAGTACACACTCGTCCAGCCGTCCATCTCCTTCAACCCATAAGCAGGAAGTCCCAGCTCACAATAAGTGCCCAGAATCTCCGCCTCCGGATCATCAATATAAAAACCAGGATTCATATAGGCAGGCAGAATTACATTTTCCAGCCATACATTGGAATGCACATCCCTGTCAATATAGCCATACCTGCGATCCTCCACCGCGTACCGCACCGCCGGATGATCCAGCCTGCTTATCTTAAACCTGGGCGAACATGTATGATCAATCCGCCCCGTCTTAAACCCGGTCAGCTGCTCTATATTTTCATTGCACATCACAGCTTCTGCATCCGGGTTAATGAAGCCCGGCGCATACAGCCAAAGCACTACCGCATGATTTTTCCTGGCCTTCCGGATAATTGCTTCTCTTTCCTCATCCGTCAGCCGGAAAACATTCATCATCACATATAGCTTATAATCCGGCATATCGTCCCTGATACAGTCATTATGGAAATAATAATCCACCGGAGCGCCGATCCTTGCCAAATCGGAGGTTCTGTAATAATCCAGCATCAGCGTATTCGTATACATGGAAACCGTATGGCAGCTCTCCTGATCATAAATCAGGGCAATTTCATTTTCTTTATTTCTGTCCAGCCCATAGGCAAAACGCGCGATTTCCTCCTGCCTGCGAAACAGCTTATAAATCTCCTCATGCTGATAACGCCCGCCTTCCGCATGCTGATCAAACCACCATGCATAAATATCCTCGCACAGCACCCGTGCAAAATCCCTCTTCAGGGTAACAATACTGTCCCTCACATCATACAGCCCCATGGCATCCCGGTAAAAGCTGTCCTCCAGATGCGTCCTGCTGTCCTCCTCCGCCACAAACATCTGCCCGCGGAGCCTGAAGGAATCCTGCATTTCACGCTGCGCCACATTGCCGCCCGGCTCCCTGTTATTATAAACTCCCGGCGCCGCCAGGAAATCCACGTACCCGCAGTCGAGTATCGGAAGCGTGGAAGTGGCCGTGCTGCTGTTAAAGAAATCCGTACACCCATAAGAACCATAAAACGCCCCTACGATTTTCCCCGCATACCGCTCCTTCAAAAGCCTGGCAAAATAAATGATCGCATCCGCCGTAACCTCATGGAAAGCATCATAAAAGTCAGCCACATACCTGTAATCCTCCATATTCAGGAACACCCCAAGATTGGCGGCCTTCTCCGCGTCCATATCAATATTCTTTCCAATAATACGGTCCGCGCTCTCATAATACTTCATGGCATCCATGATGCCCTCTTCCATAAAAATAAAATACTGCTCCTGCACATTGGGAATCACCGGCTTATCAAAAGAAGCATCCTCCCTCTTCCAGGCCTTTTTCAGCTTTTCCTCCGACCCATACCTCTTCTTCAGGAACTCCCCGTAAAACCTCACAAAGGCAGGGAAAAAATCCCCATACTTATTTTTCGTTCTGTCACAAAGCACATTTACCGGATACCACTCCGAGGTTCCCCCTGCCGCCAGAAAATATCCGATCACCCTGTCCGCGAACGGAAGGGAATCCACCTTATCACAAAACTCCTTCAGCGCTTTTCCCGCCGCCTCCCTCCATTTTTCGGAAGCAAACGAATACATCCCGGGAATCTCATCCCGATGCACCTCAGAAGCCAGGATTGCAGGCTCATGGCTTCCATCCTGATAAGTAATCAGCTCCTCCTTATTCTCCTCCATCCAGTCAACCGGAGGATGCAGCCCGATTCTCACGATAATATAAGCATCCGGTACTTCATTAAGAAGCGTCCGGGCGTTCTTCACAAACGCCTCCATCCCGCTGTCCTCATGCTGCTTTATTCCGGACTCATCCACAAAATCCCGCCCCGGCCTCAGCCAGTCCGTATTCGTCATCAAAAAGAAAACCTTCAGCCCCGACTCCCCCAGCCGCTTAATATATTCAGCCTTATGAAAGCGAGTAGTCATAGCCATCGGCGGATAAGCCCTGCCGTCAATCACCAAAGCCGGACTTCCATTCACCTTCTTAACCTCAGTAAAACTCATTAAAAGCCCCTCTCTTTCCTTTCGTAACAGACCCGATACCTGAACTGTTACTTTTCATCACTACTCCTTCACAGACCCAACTGTGATGCCCTTTACAAAGAACTTCTGTAAAAATGGATAAACCACCAAAATAGGAATAATCGAAATAAACAGCTGTGCGCTTCTTACCGTTTTTTCACTCAGGCTGGACAGCAGGGCAAGCTGTTCCGGCGTCATATTCGTCATCGTCTGGTTATTGTTGATAATCTGCGTTGCCAGATAGGTTGCCATGGGATAATTATTCGGGTTGTTCATATAGAACATACCGTCGAACCATGCATTCCAGTGCCCGATCATGGAAAACAGCAGCAAAGAAGCCAGAGACGGTTTGGACATGGGCAGAATCACCTGAAACAGCGTCTGCCAGTGATTGGCCCCGTCCACAAAGGCCGCCTCCTCCACCGCTCTCGGCAGCCCCCTGATAAAGTTCATCATGATGATCACATTCCAGATATTCATGGCGCAGGGAAGGATCAGCACCCAGAAGCTGTCCAGAAGATGCAGGTTTTTAATGATCATGTAGGTAGGGATCAGGCCGCCGCCCAGGAACATGGTTATGGCAAAGTAAACCATATACCAGGTACGTCCCCTGAAATGAATCGGGGAACGGGAAAGCGGGTAAGCCGTCAGTATGATCAGAATCATATTCAGCGCTGTACCTATTACCACCCTACCGCCTGCTATTCCCACAGAATGGAAGAAATCCTTCTTTTTCATCAGATATTCATAAGCGGAAAGGGAAAATTCCACCGGAACAAAGGTCACGCGCCCCGCCATAGCTGCATTGCTGCTGCTCAGGGACATGGCAAGGACATGCAGAATCGGGAAAATACAGGTCAGCGCCACAAGCGTCAGCACAACCGTATTAAACACCTGATAAACAAAATAAGAACCGGAACGTTTGATTTTCATCTTGCACCCCCTTTAAAATACGCGGTAATCGCTCTTTTTATAGAGAATCAGATAACTGGTTCCCACAAAGATCAGCGAAATTACCGATTTAAACAATCCCATAGCCGCAGCGGCCGAATACTGGTGGCTCGTCATACCGAGCCTGTATACCAGGGTATCCAGAATATCCACTGTCCTCTCAACGGTAGGGTTATACATGATCAAAATCTGCTCAAATCCCGCATTCAGGATATTCCCCAGCCCAAGGACGGTAAGTACCGCCACCATGGGAAGTATGCTTGGAAGCGTTACATGAAGCACCTGTTTCCAACGCCCTGCGCCGTCTACCTGGGCAGCCTCATAAAGCGTGGGATCCACATTGGTGATAGCCGCCAGCAGCAGCACCGTATTATATCCCATTCCCTTCCATACATCCGAACCGATAATAATCGTCCTGAAGTACTTGTTGCTAACCAGGAAGGCCGTGGGATCCATGCCGAACAGATGCATCATTGTGTTGTTGATAATGCCGTCATAGGCAAAAATTTCAAGTATCATTCCTGCAAGTATCGCCCAGGAAAAGAAATAGGGAATGAATACGATTGTCTGCACGGAACGCTTAAACCAGCTTTTCGTTACCTCATTCAGCATCAGCGACAGTATCAGAGGCACCAGTATGCTTAATACGATTTTAAAGAAAGAAATGATCATCGTGTTTACAAAAGCCGTCCGGAAGCTGGGCATGGTAAAAATATACTGGAACTGCTTCAGGCCCACAAAGGGTGACTCCCGAAAGCCCATCAGGGGCTTAAAATCCTGAAATGCCATAACCAGGCCAAAGATCGGCAGATATGCAAAAACAGTGGTAAACAGCACCGCCGGTATCAGCATGACATGAAGCTCTCTGGTCCTGTACAGGCTCTTTTTTTTCTTTTTCTCTTTTAATTCCGTTTTCTGCTGTGCCATGGACTCTTACTCCTCTCCAAGCCGATAAGGAAAATGCCATATTTTACATGTAAAATATGGCACAATTCCTTATGATGGCTGCATTTTAAAATTTATTTGTTATTCTGATACCATTCATTGACTTCTTTTGCAATTTCATCGCCGCCCTGTGCTTTCCACTGCTCAACGAACTTATCAAAGTCGGAGATTGGCGTCTCACCCATAACCATGCTTAAGAAGGTGTTGTTGCGCAATTTATCAAGCTCGGCCTTTCTGGATACCATTGCAGGTGTGGTTACATAAACCTCATCATAAATAATGTCTGCTGTTTCAATGGTATGAATCATGTTGGCAACGCCTCCGTCGGGAGCAAGCCGGCTGAAATAGGTACCCCAGGCTACTCCGTCGTCCGGGTTTTCCTTATAATTCAGATAAGAAGCCCAGGAACCCCAGAATTCATTATTTCTTGCTGCATCCGCTTCCGTGATCTCTGTCTTTCCTTCCTCTGCCAGCTTGTTGATAACCTCAAAGTTGGTTCTTAAGCAGGTAGGAGAATAGATACGGTAAGGAAGCCATGTATAAACGTAGCTGTACCACTCTGTTTTTTCTTCGTCTGTCATTGCGTTCTGTCTTTCAGGGTTGCTGTTTTCAAGTGTATACTGTAAGGACCAGTACATCATTTTGAATACGGCTTCCGGATTCTTACAGTCACGTCCAACCACTACAAAGTTGTTTACCGGATAACGGTCAACCATGATTGCAGGCTGGTTTCCGTCAGGAGAAAGGTTGGGCCCAATCACCCAGTTGGATTCAGGATGCTCTACCTTATTGGTATTCAGCGGCCAGTTGGGAACCCACCAGGATGCGGGAACGATTGCATATTTTCCGGCTACAATATCATTTACTATCGGAGAATCCGCCGCCCAGATATCATATGCGGCAAAATCCTTCTGGAAATATCCCTTGTTATACCACTCGTTCAGCTTGGTCAGAGTGGTCTTGATCCCCTCGTCAATACCTGCATACTGCAGTGTCCCGTCTTTATCATACCAGCCGTCCGCCCATGTCTCATAAGCGTGGAAGAAGGGCTGGAAATCCGCAAGCTGTGCATCCATGTAATTCTTGCAGGCAGGGATTACGGGGCCGCCGATCTTGCCGTCGCCGTTATAATCAACCTCCATCAGCTTATCACACAGAGCCTCGAACTCCTCGATTGTTTTGGGAAGCTGGTCAGGTGAGGTAATCCCTACGCTTTCCAGCTGCGTCATATTATAAATCATCTGGGAGGTCATCTGCGCCGGATCCGTGCCCATAGGCAGTCCGTAGATTTTTCCGTCTTTTTTCGCTACATTGATGAAATTTCCGTCATAGTTGAAAATGTTGTCCAAATCATCACAACGGTACTTCTCATAATACTCGGTCAGATCCGCAAGGCCGCCCTGGCTTGCCAGATCTTCAAAATCATTGGGATTTACCATAAATACATCCGGGAGATTTCCTGCCGCCAGCTCGGCGCCGAACTTCTCTTCGTACTGATCCGCATTTACAATCCAGTCATATATCAGGTTAATATTCATTTCTTCCTTCAGAAGCTTTACCGCAGTTGATGTCTCAGGCGTACAATCTGAAGGAGTGTTGGGATCCTCGGATTCCCTGTACTGAAGTACGATATGGATGTCCACCGGTTCGTCATAAGGCTCCAGCAGAAGCTCCTCCGCGCTTTTTGCCGACTCACCGGATTTTTCTGCTGCCGTTGTGTCATTTGCATCAGCTGCTGCCTCGGTACCTGCGGCATCACTGCCGGACGAAGCGCTGCCGCCTGATGATGCAGTCTTACTGTCTCCGCATCCGGCAAGGCATCCGGTTATCATGGCTGCTGAAAGAAGTACTGCAATCAATTTCTTCTTCATACTTTATCCCCCTTATTGTGATCGTTTATTTACTGTTTATTATATCTATTTTTATTAATATTTTAAGGTTCTTTTGTACATAAAAACGGGATAATTGTATTTTTTATTTTTTTCAAATACAATTATCCCCTTTTCGCAATACAATTGTGTAGTTTTACTGTTTTATTAATTATTTCATTTACTTTTTAGTTATTTTCACGGTACTGTTTTGGGTTTTCTCCCGTTCTTTCCCTGAAAATCCTTCGGAAATAATGTTCATCCATATAGCCAACCTGGCTCGCAATCCAATAAACAGGCTGTTTTGTCTCCACCAGGTATTTTTTTGCCGATTCAATACGCATATCATTCAGATAAGTCACAAAGGTCTTTCCTGTAACCTTCTTAAAATTCTTGGAAAAATGGCTTTTGCTCATACCGGTCAGGCGGAGAAGCTCCTCCAGCGTAATCTCCCTGTCCATATGCTCCCTGATATAATTCATGGCCTTATGTATGGCCTCCATCGTACCGATTTCCTCATCGCCTTCCCCAATCTTTTTCAGCACCAGGCCCCGTACTTCGTCAAACCATTCCCGCCACTGATACCACCACCTAAAGCCTCCCACCTCCTCAAAATACCTGGTAAAATCCTTTCCGGAAAACTCCGACCAGTACAGGCTGAACTGATAAAAAACAGCCGTCCTTTCTTCCCTGGAAAGCGCTGCGTGACGGATTTTGGCCATTCCCGCTTCATAGCATTCCTCATGCAGCATAAACTCCATACGAAGACTCAAATCCAGAATTTCCTTCCTGGAAGCCCCGGGCAGCTCCTTTAGAAGCTCCGGATACAGATATGCATAGCTAAAGCAGGAGGGTCTTCGATCTTCAAACAGCTTTCCCTTCACTACCGTTTTCATCATATCCTCCAGCTGATCATAGGGTACCCCTTTTACCTGTTTGATCTCCAGGAGCGAGCATCTGTCCGCCCCAAAATCCTCTATCAGGGATTTCAGCCGGATGATATTGCATTCCCCGGAAAAAAGAAGATGAGTCTCGCTTAAAAACTCAAAGGGAATATTATTATTTTCCAGAAGCTTAACAGCCTCCGCTCCCTGCTCCTTTTCCTCCGTCTCCCAGACATAAACCTCATTATAAAGCACATTTCTTTTGCCAAGCTGCGTATGCCGCATCGTCTCCTGATAACGTATTTTGATCCCGTTCATCAGGGCATCCACGTTCTCCTCCTCTATCTGCGCCTTTGTGATATAATCCAGGATCCCGATTCTCACGGCCTGCTGAATCAACTCAAATTCCTGGTGCATGGTGAGGACTACGATCTGGATTTTCGGACGTACCCGCTTCACCTCCTGAAGAAAAGGAATCCCGGAAAGCCCCGGCATTTCAAGATCCGAAAAAAGAAGATCCACCTCTTCCCGCTTCAGAAATTCCACTGTTTCCTCCCCGCTTCCCGAATCACCCACAATCTCCATACCGAACCTTTCCCAGTCGATCAGCCCGATAATACCCCGGCGGACCAGTTTTTCATCATCCACTACAAATACCTTAATCATTTTACTGACTCCCCCTCTCAGGCCTGTCCGGGCCTGCGCCTATCTTTGCCGCCTCAAACGGAATTTGGATTTCAACCACATTCACCCCGTCCTCTGTCCGTTCCGCCCGCAGCTCAAATCCGTCCCCAAACCGGTTTTCCAGCATACGCGCCACATACTGCAGGCCGATTCCATTGGAAGAGATATCATTCTTCTGAACGAGAACCTCCTTAATCTTTTCCGGATTTATCGGCGTCCCGTCATTTTTTACCAGAACCGCAATTTTTCCATTGGCAAGCAGCTCCACCTCTATCCAGATATCCCCCTGGTTCAGTCCGCTGTGCAGGATAGCATTTTCCACAATGGGCTGCAGAACAAAACGCGGCATATCCGCTTCCAGAATTTCCGGATGCTTCCCCGTATCCATATGGAATCTGATATCATACTTCAGCTGCTGAAGCACAATATAGGCGCTGACTGCCTCCAGCTCACTTTTCAGGGTGGTTTCCCTCGTTTTTGACATATTATATAAAAGCAGCTTATTCAGGGCCGTAATAAAATGAACCATCTCCTTATCCTTTTTCCCCACAGCATACCATTTCAGCGTATCCAGCGTGTTGTAAAGGAAATGAGGGTTTATCTTCCCCAGCATCACCCTGATCTCCAGCTCTGATCTCTTTTTCTCCTCCTCCTGCACCCGGTTCAAAAGAAGAAGGATGTTGCTTTTCATCTTATCAAGCAAAGCAAAATTATCATCAAACTCCTGGATATTCATCTGCTCCACCTTGGTTTCCACGTCATTGTCCGATGCGATCAGCTGAAGCCTCTTTTCAAACTTTGTAAAAGGAGTATAAATACTCCTCCACTGCAGGACCGAGGCCAGAATACAGGCAAAAACCGCCAGAAGAGTGACAACGCTCAAATTCAGCGCCATTCCGTAAATCTGTCTGTAATATTCCTTTACGGGAACCCACAGATGGATTTTCCAGCCCCCTTCCTCCGTCCGTTCATAGGTTTTATAACGGCGGGAATTTTCTGAAAGCTCTTTTTTACAGGACTGAAGATCCGAAAAAAGAGGGACCAGGTTTTCATCTGAGCAATACATGGTACGCCCTTCCGCCGATTCAATCAGAAAAACGGTATCCATGCCCATCACACTGCCCGGCATCAGCTTTTGAAGATACTTGTACCCGGATTCCAGATAAATATAGATATCTCCGTACTCCTGCTCCACTTTATAAGTACGCAGAAGCGAAAGACAAGGATAAGAGGCCACCTTTGACTTTGACTCATGCGGCCCGTAGAAGTTCATTTTCTGCCACTGGCAGAGAAAATACTCATCCCCCGGAAGCTCCCCGTTTGCCAGTGAAGTCTGGTTTATTTTGACAGGCGCTTTCCCATCCTTAGGGACAACAATATACGTAAGATTTCCTATGGATGGATTGGCGATCTCATAATTGGCGATCTGCTCCCTCAGATAAATCAGCAGATCCCCCTTTTTAATCGTATCCTCCTCATCAAAATACAAATGAAGATTCTTACCCACAGTACCATCAGCCTCCAGCAGCCAGGAAACAGAATTCATACTGTTCATAAGATCCTTCATATCACTTGACACCTTATTAAGGTTGTTATTAATTTCCTCATCCACATCATTATGGTTGATCCTGTAAAACTGCAGCAGAATCAAAACCTCCACCACAAGAAGAGGAACCAGCATCCCAAAAACCCAGACCTTAATGATCCGCCTGGCAAAAGACTTCGAAGCCTTCCTCTTACCCTTCCCCTCATCACGCATCCCCAAACATCCTCCTCCGCCCCAAAATCAGCACATTCCCCTATATTTATTTACAGTATAACATACCCCCCTGTCTCATTCTACCAGAATATCCCACGGCCCGATTTCTGCTATTCTCCAATCCCTTGCTATTCACCGCCAAAATTTTCTTTGTTTTTTCAAATGGCTATCCAGGTGAAGTTTTCGAAATAAAGTGGAATTGCGAATAAAAATATGTTATAACTTAATCATCAATACAGCGTCCAGGTTTGACTTCAATTTGTGTATCCCGGGAGGTAAAAATGCACAGAATAAACGATTTTATAATAACTGATGAAACAGAAATTGCCTCACTTTTAGCCCCGTTTGACAGCACACTGACCATACTTGATTTTTCACTTATGAAAGACAGCATGAGCAATTCCGGCTATATTGTCACAACAAACTCCGGCAAATATTTTTTAAAAATTTATTCCAAGACTACCGACAAGATTGAGACGGCTGCATTATCCTATTTGAAAAATAAAATTAACGTACCTGCGTTGTTATTTTATGACGGAAGCAAGCAGCGTTTCCCATTCGCTTACGCTATTATGGAGTTCCTTGATGGCGTAACCTTCATAAATCATGTGCGGTCTAACCTGAAATACCCGCCGGAAATGGCATATGAAATCGGCAGGATATGTGCGATGATACATGAAAGAAGTTACGCACACGACGCATTGCTGGACGGAAAATTGAACCTGTTGCAGGAGCTTCCACGCACACGTGATAAAATATTGCATTTATTAAACGGGAAACCTTCGGAATATCTCAGGCCGGAAACGATTGATAGTCTGTGTGGGTTTATAAAAGAAAATCCGGATTTGTTCGACAGCATAGAAGCAAAAAGCGTCCTGTGCCATGGAGATTTAGGGTATGCAAATATTATGATATCCGATGGGAAGGTATCTTTCATAGATTTTGAGTTTACTTATTCCGGCAGTATATACCACGACATAGGACATTTTTTCAGGAGAAAAGACGACGATGTGGAGGCTCTTATCAACAGGCATATTTATGATGCCTTTGCGCAGGGATATAATTCGGTTTCAGCATCACCATTACCGTCCAACTGGCTCACGCTGGCGCATTTGTGTGATATAAGCGCCATGCTCTGTTTACTGACATACGACAATGTTCCAACAGAATGGGTGGAAGACATTGAGAATGATATTTTATGTGCAATTGACGAGGACAGCCGGCTCTAAACATAACATATAAAAGGAATTAGCGGCAGCTTTACGGCAGCGTCCCGGCCGTAAAGAAAACAGTCAGGGACGCTGCCATACAGCCGGAGGAATGGGAAAAGGCCCTTCAGTCCGAGAGGCCGCTTCCTTTATTCTTCACGAAGCATTTCTACTACGCTTTCTTTATCCGTCACTTTAATTGTAATATAAGGCACCACAACTCCGATAACCACCATAAAAGGCAGAACCATCATCATCGGCCAAATAATGAACCGGTAAGAGGTAAACCAGAAAATTACAAAGTTGCCGATAACTACATAAGAAAACAAGGTTCCCAATACAAGGCTGAACAGAATCACGCCTGCCGCATAATATCCGCCTTCCATGCATACCATTCTCCTGATCTGCCGCTCTGTCATACCGATTGCCTTTAAGGCGGCAAATTCCTTTTTCCTTGTAATGATGCTTGTAATACAGGCATTCACAAAGTTCAGTATGCCGATGATTCCAATAATCAGTGCAAGGACACTGCCGACCATTGTGAATGTGCCTTTCAGGTTTTCAAAATTCTTCACATACTTTACTTTTGATTCAAAGGACATCTGCGGCTCTATATTGTCCGTATAATTCTGCAGGAACTGCTGCATTTCCACTTCTCTGCTGTCCTCACACTGGAACCCATAGCTCATGACGCTGTCCATATTGCCGCCCAGCTTTTCGTATCCGGCAATGCTTGTATAAAATACATAATTATCGCCGGAATAGCGGACGCTGTTCGTATAATACTCGATTTTAATCTGGGCAATTACTTCAACTTCCTTTTCCTCGCCCCCGGGCATACGCAGCTTCAGCTTATCGCCAATAGAATACTGAATGCAATTCTCATAAACTTTTTTATAATCATCGGTTTCAAGCCCTTCAATGATGTAATTTCCCGTATCCAGCATCTCCTTCAGGACCTGGGGATCCTTCTCCCCTGCCACAATTTCAATTCTGGAAAGGGGAAGCTCCTCCAGTCCATACATCGTACAATAGGGATTCATATTTTCATCTACATTAACATAATTTTCATTTTTGTCCACGATAATTCCGTCCTCATCGTAGTGAATCGGACTGGGATCCGGCATAATTACCGTACCGTTCAGGCTGATAAATATTCTTCCCCCTTCTTCAAAGCCGGACTGCTTTTCAATTTCACTGATAAAGCTCTCGGAAATCCTCTCATCCGGGGAATGATACTCATTGTTGAAATACCGCGCATTTGCGGTCAGAAAATCCGTATCCACAAAGGTAGCCAGATATTTATCCAGATCAAAGCTCTCTGTAAGGGTCACCACGCTGTTAAGCAAAATGATGCTGAGGGAAAGAGAAATAATAACAAGCACCGTCCTCTTTCTGTTTCTTCCCAGATTGGAAAGAGCCATCTTATATAATTTACCGCCATCCGTGGATTTTTTTCTTTTCTTTTTGACATCTGCGGATATATCGGTATACTTTACCGCCTCCACCGGTGAAATGGATGCTGCAACTTTGCCAGGTTTTCTGGTGCTGATATAGACCGTAAAAAGAGAAAACAGCGCCGCTCCTATAAAAATAAACGGATTAAGTGATGTATTCACCACACCTTCCTGATAACTGCTCATATCAATAATCAGCGGCACAATTCCCTTTCCGATAAAAAATCCAATAATAAGCCCTGCAGGAATCCCATAAACCGACAGACGCATTCCCTGTCTGTTTATAATTTTGCGTATCTGCCGTCCCGTGGTGCCAATTGTTTTCAAAAGCCCGTAAAACCGGATATCCCTGATAACAGAAATCTGGAAAATATTATAAATGATCAGATATCCGGTAAGGATAATCAGGCCCAGAGCTGCCGCAATCGCTAAAACCGTAGTGGGATCCTGCCCTATATTATTGGACATATAAGCCCAGTTCACATTGCATCCCAAATAGTTGTCATCCTTTTCATCCAGGGAATAACCCAGATTCTCCACTACGGTCTGCAGCTTCTCCGTCATATTGGAGGTATTCTTAAACATGATCTCATACATGACAGAACCAGACATATACCAGTTTTCTTTATAGGTGTAGGCCAGTTCCTCCGCATATTTATCCGTATATGCCTTGGAACAGAGTGCAAATCCCACATTCATGGCTGACTTTTCCGGTTCCCAATAACCGCTCAGCACAAATTCCCTTTCTACCTGTTCCCCCTTCACCGTAATAAGAAGTGTCACCTTCTCCCCCAGCTTTGCCGGTACCCCCAGCAGCCGGAGAGACTCCGTATCCATAGCGATTTCATTCTCTGCTTCCGGTAATTTTCCTTCTTTTAAACTGATAAAACCGAGTCTGGCCGCTGTCGGATCCTCATAATACATCTCCACACGACGCTTTAGAAACTCCGGATTATCTACGGAATCAGCCAATACCTGCCTGTAGCCCGCTTCCTCAATCAGAGGATCCGCTTTTAATTTCTCCAACAAATCCTGAGGTGCGAATTTAATAGTACCATGGGACATGGATCCTGCCTGAAGCATGGTATTATACTGGAAGGATTCAATAGCGCCGCTCCCTATGGTGAAAAGAGTTGTAAAAAGAATCGTCGTCAGGGCAATGGCAATGACTGCGATAAAATTGCGGGTTTTGTTTGCCTGAAAGGCTTTGTCGGACAGACGGTTAATACATTTTTTGTTTTTTACCTTAAGCATCTGCTTCCTCTCCCTTCCTGCCCTGAATCAGGCCGTCTTCAATTCTGACGATCCTGTCCGCAAGCTGCGCCAGCTCCGGATTGTGAGTGATCATTACGATGGTCTGGCCGAATTTATCCCCGGTCACCTTTAAAAGCCCCAGTACATCCTGGCTCGTTCTGGAATCCAGATTTCCGGTAGGCTCATCTGCAAGAACGATGGCGGGCTTTGCAGCAAGCGCCCTGGCAATTGCGACCCTCTGCTGCTGTCCGCCGGAAAGCTGGTTGGGCAGGTTATCAAGCTTTTCCTTGATTCCAAGCGTATTGATAAGCTCTTTTACGTAGCCCTTATCCACCTTATTGCCGTCCAGTTCTATGGGAAGGACGATATTTTCATATACATTCAGCACCGGCACCAGATTATAGCTCTGGAACACAAAGCCTATTTTTCTTCTTCTGAAAATGGTCAGCTCCTCATCCTTCAGGCTGAAGATATCCTTGCCATCCACGAATACCTTACCGGAAGTGGGACGATCCAGTCCGCCCAGCATATGAAGGAGCGTTGATTTCCCGCTTCCGGAGGTTCCCACGATTGAAACAAACTCGCCTTCCTCCACCGAGAAGTTTACGCCGTTTAAAGCATGCACCTCATTTTCACTGGAACCATAATATTTTTTCAGTTCTACTGTTTTCAAAATACTCATAATAAAACTCCTCTCCATATCGCTGTCTTTTCTTTTATCTAAGACAACTATACACAACAAATCTTTCCATCATCTTTCCTGCCGGAAAGAAATTATGACACTTTTGAAAGAATTGTCTTCAATTCTTAACAGAATCTAAAAAAGCCCCATGCATTCCGGAATTCTGTCTCCGGAACACACAGGGCCGTTCCCGCCCGTATCAGCAAAGCTTGTTCTTCATCCCGTTTTACAGGATCACTGTTTTTCCGCCAGGAAGACCTGAAATAAAGAGCCTTTCCCGGGTTCTGATTTGAGGCTGATATAGCCTCCCTGCCTGGCAATGATCTCCCTTGCCAGGTACAGCCCCAGGCCGATGCCCTTCATGCCGTTTACCCTCTCCGAACGGTAGAACCGCTGGAAAACTGCCGCCTGCTCTTCCTCCGCAATCCCGATTCCATTATCCTGAACCAATACCGCCGTAAAGCTGCTGTAGGGCTTTACGGAAATTTGGATAACACCGTTTTCATCCGTATATTTCAGCGCATTCTCTATGATATTTGAAATGGCCTCCACCGTCCATTTCAAATCATAAAATGCCTCTACGCTTCCGGCTTCCTTATAACCGGGATCAAATATGATCTTTTTCCCGGTCCTATTGCCATAGCTACCTTCCAGGCTTTCCATCAGCAGGGCAATATCCTGCATCTGCGGATGCACTGCCACAATGCCGTTTTCCAGACGGGACATTTTAACCAGGTTTTCTATCAGAAAGGCCATCCTGTCATTTTGATCCACAATCTGGTTAACCAGATGCTTTTCTTTTTCCTCCAGGTCACATTCCGCCAACAGGCCGGAATACAGCTTGATGGTTGTAATCGGCGTTTTTGTCTGATGGGAAATGTTGCTGATCAGCTCTTCTATTTTTCCCTTGTCTTCCTCCACCTTCTTTCTGCCAAGAAAGCTGGAGGATATAAATTGATACATTTTATTCTGCAGCCTTGATAATCTCTGCTCATCAAAGCTTTCTTCCTGAAAATTACCGTCTATGGCGCTGTCTATCATCTGTTCCAGCTTCTTATATTCCCTGATAACATAAAGGATAAGATATACAGAAAAGATCAGGAGAATTACCGTTATGATCAGGAACACCCCTAAAATACAGGTTATATAAGGACTATTTAAAAGAAATGACATGCCGTTCCTCCTCAGTCTGCCTGGAAGCGGTATCCGATCCCATAAACCGTCTGAATATAACGGGGGTTCCTGGGATCCTCCTCCAGCTTGTCCCGCAGCCTTTTTATGGATACGGACAGCGCATTTTCGTCTACAAAATCACCGTCGTTTCCCCATACCTTTTCCATCAGGGTTTCTCTGCCCAGAACCATGTTTTTATTTCTCATCAGGGTAATCAGCAGCTTCTGCTCCGTTTTGCTCAGCAAAACCTCCTCATCCCCCCGGTAAAAGCTCTGTTTCTCTAGGTCTGCCGTAAAAGGCCCTTCCTTCAGAAGCGTAACGCTGTCTTCAGCGGACTGGTATCTTTCCGCCCTCCGCAAAGCAGCCATAACCCGCTCCCTCAATACCGCAAGGGAAAAGGGCTTGGTGATATAATCATCCGCTCCTGCCTGGAAGCCCGTGACCTCATGAAGCTCCGTATCCAGGGCTGTTAAAAAAATAACAGGATCATTTCTTCCTTCTTTTCTGAGCCGGCGGCAGATATCAAGGCCGCTTCCATCAGGCAGATTAATATCCAGAAGAACCAGATCAAAGGACTCCGTTTCCAGCATTTTACGCGCTTCCTTAGCGCTGTGACAGCAACGGAATACAAAGCCGTCCTGCTGCAACACAAGGACAATTCCTTCAGCCAGCGCTTTATCATCCTCAACAATCAATATATTTTTCATTTTTTTACCACCGTATTCCCCTGTTCTGTGCTTTCTGATGGACGAAGCCGGTTTTAAAGACTCACCGCCCGTATAAAAAACACCCTATGAAATAAGCAGATAACTTAATGGTTATCTGCTTATTTCTTCCGGACATCTGTTGTTTTCAACTGCAGATGCCGCTTTCTCTTTTTTTATTGGAACTTATAATTATTCATCCTCTTCTTCCGTAGGGAAAATCAGATTTTCATCTTCGTCCGCGCTGCTTACATATCTTTCTTCCTCTGGAATATCCTCCATGGCATCCTCCGGATTATCGAATTCCTGGCTTCCATCAGAAACTCGCTCTCTTACCTTGGCTATCTGCGCTACCTTCACGCCCTTATCCAGATTGATCATCTTCACGCCGGAGGTGATTCTTCCCAGAATGGAAATATCCTCTACCCTCAGCTGAATGATAATTCCTTCGGTGGTGATCATCATGATCTCATGATCGTCATTTGTGGCTTTCACGCCCACAACATAGCCCGTCTTCTCTGTAATCTTATAGCACTTAACGCCCTTTCCGCCTCTCTTCTGCACGGAGAACTCTTCAAGATAGGTACGCTTGCCCATACCGTTCTCGGACACGATTAACAGGGAATCGCCCTGGCTGTCAAGCTGCATGCCCACGATTTCGTCACCGTCATCCAGGTTCATGCCGATAACACCCATGGACATTCTTCCGGTCGCCCTCACATCAGTTTCCTTGAAGCGGATACACATGCCATGTCTGGTTACCAGGAAGATTTCCGTATCCGCGTCAGTGATTTTAACCTCAATCAGTTCATCGTCATCGCGCAGATTGATCGCGGCAAGGCCGTTTTTACGTACATTGCTGTATTCCATAACCGGAGTTTTCTTCACGATACCGTTTCTGGTTACCATGAACAGGTTCTTATTGTCCTCATAATCCTTCACAGGGATAATGGCCGAGATCTTTTCTCCCGGATTCAGCTGGAGAAGGTTAATGATGGCCGTTCCCCTGGCCGTCCTGCTTGCTTCGGGGATTTCATAGGCCTTTAACCGGTACACCCTGCCGTAGTTGGTAAAGAACATGACATAATGATGGGTGGTGGTCATCAGCAGATCGGCGATGAAGTCCTCCTCGATGGTCTGCATTCCCTTAATTCCCTTGCCGCCGCGGTTCTGGGATTTGAAATTATCAACGGTCATACGCTTGATATATCCCAGATTGGTCATTGCAATTACGGTATTGTCCCTGGGGATCATATCCTCCATGGAAATATCATACTCATCATAGCCGATGCGGCTCCTTCTGTCGTCACCGTACTTCAGGGCAGTTATCTGGATTTCCTCACGGATAACACCCAGCAGCAGCTTCTCATCTGCAAGGATCGCCTTCAGCTCCGCGATCTTTGCCAGCAGCTCCTTATGCTCATTTTCCAGCTTCTCTCTTTCCAGACCTGTCAGAGCGCGCAGCCTCATATCTACGATGGCCTGCGCCTGTGCATCTGAAAGTTCAAAGCGGTTCATCAGGTTTTCCTTGGCAGCCTGGGTATTCTGGCTGGAACGGATAATGCGGATCACTTCTTCGATATGATCCAGGGCAATCAGCAAGCCCTGTAAAATATGATCCCGCTCTTCCGCCTTATTCAGATCATACTTTGTCCTTCTTGTTACCACATCCTCCTGGTGCTTCAGATACAGCTTCAGCATTTCCAGAAGGTTGAGCACCTTAGGCTCGTTGTTGACCAGCGCCAGCATAATGATTCCGAAGGTATCCTGCATCTGCGTATGCTTGTAAAGCAGATTCAGGATTACGTTGGCATTGGCGTCTCTTCTGAGTTCAATGACAATACGGGTTCCTTCTCTGTTGGATTCATCCCTCAGATCGGTAATTCCGTCAATTTTCTTCTCTTTATGCAGCTCCGCGATCTTTTCGATCAGACGGGCCTTGTTCACCATGTAGGGAAGCTCAGTTACGATAATCTGGCTCTTACCATTGGGAAGTGTCTCAATATCGGTTACCGCGCGCACCCTGACCTTTCCCCGGCCGGTACGATAGGCTTCTTCCGCTCCCCTGGTTCCCAGGATAATTCCGCCCGTAGGAAAATCGGGCGCCGTTATGATCTGCAGAACCTCTTCTATATCCGTATCCCTGTCTTCATTTACCCGATTGTCAATCAGCCTGACAACCGCATTCACTACCTCCCTTAAATTGTGGGGAGGGATATTGGTAGCCATACCTACGGCAATACCGGAGGTACCGTTTACCAGAAGATTGGGATAACGGCTGGGGAGTACAGTGGGTTCCTTTTCCGTTTCATCAAAGTTGGGTACGAAATCTACCGTATCTTTATTGATATCGGCCAGCATCTCCATGGAAATCTTGGAAAGCCTGGCCTCTGTATAACGCATGGCGGCCGCGCCGTCGCCGTCCTCGGAACCGAAGTTTCCGTGTCCGTCAACCAGCGGATATCTTGTGGACCACTCCTGGGCCATATTAACCAGCGCCCCGTAAATGGAGCTGTCGCCGTGGGGATGGTACTTACCCATGGTATCGCCGACGATACGGGCGCACTTTCTGTGCGGCTTATCCGGACCGTTGTTCAGCTCTATCATGGAATAGAGAACACGCCTCTGCACCGGCTTCAGGCCGTCCCTGACATCAGGAAGCGCACGGGATGCTATAACGCTCATGGCGTAATCAATGTAGGAATTTTCCATGGTTTCCTTCAGATCGACGTCATGGATTTTATCAAAAATATTATCTTCCATTCTTTAATGACTCTCCGTTTCTCCAGTAACTGTCATCAGATATCCAGATTCTTGGCATACTTGGCGTTCTCTTCAATGAATTCGCGCCGGGGCTCCACTTTGTCTCCCATCAGTGTGGTAAAGGTAAGATCAACCTCAGACTCCGCCTCTTCATCCATATTTACACGGAGAAGAATACGTTTTTCAGGATCCATGGTTGTCTCCCAAAGCTGCTCGGCATCCATTTCTCCCAGTCCTTTGTAACGCTGTATCTTGTTGTTCTGATCTCTTCCCACCTCTGAAAGAATCTGATTCAGCTCTTCATCGCTGTATGCATACCACTCTTTTTTATTTTTCTCCAGCTTATAAAGAGGAGGCTGCGCCAGATATACATGTCCCTGCTTAATCAGATCAGGCATAAAACGATAAATAAAAGTAAGCAGGAGAGTTGCAATATGGGAGCCGTCAACATCGGCATCCGTCATGATAATGATCTTATGGTATCTGAGCTTGGAAATATCAAAATCGTCATGGATTCCCGTGCCAAAGGCTGTGATCATTGCTTTTATTTCCGCATTGGCATATACCTTGTCAAGCCTTGCCTTTTCCACATTCAGGATCTTACCGCGCAGAGGCAGGATGGCCTGTGTGGCACGGCTTCTTGCCTTTTTGGCGGAGCCGCCGGCGGAATCTCCCTCTACGATGTAGATTTCACAGTTTTTAGGATCTTTATCGGAGCAGTCAGCCAGCTTTCCGGGCAGGGACATGCCCTCCAGAGCTGTTTTTCTTCTGGTCAGCTCCCTTGCTTTTCTGGCAGCCTCCCTGGCACGCTGCGCCAGAATGGATTTCTCACAGATGGTCTTGGCCACGGCCGGATTCTGCTCCAGGAAATAGGTAAGCTGCTCGCTTACCACACTGTCCACCGCGCCCCTGGCCTCGGAATTTCCAAGCTTCTGCTTGGTCTGTCCCTCAAACTGGGGATCCTCTATCTTCACACTGACAATGGCAGTCATACCTTCCCGGATGTCTTCTCCGGTAAGGTTCGTCTCATTGTCCTTTAACAGCTTTTTATTTCTTGCATAATCATTAAAGGTCTTGGTTATTGCATTCCGGAAGCCGACGAGATGCGTCCCGCCCTCCGGCGTATTGATGTTGTTGACAAAGCTGTAAACGCTCTCCACATAGGAATCGTTGTGCTGCATTGCCACTTCCACGTATACGTTATTCTTGCTTCCCTCAAAATACATGACATTTTCATAAAGAGGGGTCTTGCTCTTATTCAGGTAAGAGACAAATTCCTTGATCCCGCCCTCATAGTGGAAGGATTTCTCCTGGGGATTCTCTTCCCTGGTATCTCTGAGTATGATCTTAAGGCCCCTGGTGAGAAATGCCATCTCACGCAGACGCTGCTTGAGCACGTCAAAGTCATATTCCGTGGTTTCCTGGAAAATCGTGGCGTCAGGCTTAAAGGTAACCTTAGTACCCGTCTTATCCGGATCACATTCGCCAACAACCTTCAGGGTATAGACTGCCTTTCCCCTTTCATAACGCTGTCTGTAAACCTTGCCTTCCTGGCAGATCTCTACCTCCAGCCAGTCAGAAAGGGCATTCACTACGGAAGCGCCTACTCCATGGAGACCTCCGGATACCTTGTATCCCCCGCCGCCGAACTTTCCGCCCGCATGAAGGATGGTAAATACCACTTCTACAGCGGCAATGCCGGCTTTATGGTTGATACCGACAGGAATACCACGTCCGTTATCTATAACCGTAACGGAATTATCCTGATTAATTGTAACATCGATGGTATCACAATAGCCGGCAAGAGCTTCATCCACCGCATTGTCTACGATTTCGTAGACCAGATGGTGGAGTCCCCTGCTGGATGTAGTACCAATATACATACCAGGTCGTTTGCGGACCGCTTCCAAACCTTCCAGTATCTGTATCTGGTCCGCGCCATATTCGCTGTGGCTTTCTGTGTTTTCAGTACCCATATATTCCTCCATTTCACTGCAAAAGGCCAAAATTAAACAAAAAGAGCACAAATAGATAGAAAAGCCTACAGACCCTTATGATCAGGCCCATAAGTTTTTCTACCTGTTTGCCTATTCTGTTTTATTATATCATGAATTTGCTTTGTCCACAATAGACAGAATATCGACCGTTTCCGACTGTGAAGCCATACATAACAGTTCAGGCCTGTCCGGACTGTTACAGCTATACCGCGGCGATGGTTCCGCTCGTAACCTTGAACACTTTATTGATTTCAAACCGGTTATTGATAAATTCATCCAGACCGGTGCAGGTAATGATCGTCTGAATATCCCCTATGCTGTTCAGAAGATAATTCTGGCGGCTGCTGTCCAGTTCGGACAGGACATCGTCCAGAAGCAGTATGGGGGTATCGTTTGTCATTTTTTTAACGAGTTCGATTTCCGACAGCTTCAAAGAAAGCGCCGCCGTCCTCTGCTGTCCCTGGGAACCAAATCTCCGGATATCTATGTCGTTGGCAATAAAGGCAAAATCATCCCGGTGCGGCCCTACAGTCGTCTGCTTCAGCCGGATATCCCTTTCCTGGCCGGCGCGGAGCCTGTTTTCGAAATCCTCCGCGGAAATATCCGGTTCATAGGAGATCACCAGCTTTTCCCTTCCGCCGGAAAGGCTGTCATGGATGCTGCCGATAATCCCGTTCAGCTGCTCCACAAAAGCAACGCGCCTTGCAATAATTTTTTTCCCGAATTCCACCAGCTGAATATCCCATACATCCAACGTCCCCCTCAGGGAGGGATTCATGTACATATCCTTGAGCAGCCGGTTTCTCTGGTTTACTATTTTATTATAGTTGTTCAGGTTATGCAGATACATGGGATCAAGCTGACAAAGCTCCATATCCACGAATCTGCGCCTTTCCGAAGGGCCATTTTTAATGATACTGAGATCCTCCGGGGAGAAAAAAACAACATTCATCAGCCCCAGAAGCTCTGTGGCCTTCTTCAGCTTTCTTCCGTCGATAGCAATCCCTTTTGTCTTATTTTTGCGGAGATGCATGTCGATTTTGATCTCATCCCCGTCCTTTTCCAGATAAGTCCTGATGTGAGCCTCTTCCTCTTCGAAGTTAACAATATCCCGATCCTTTGTTCCCCGGTGGGATTTTGTCGTGGCACACAAATAAATCGCCTCAAGGATGTTCGTCTTCCCCTGTGCGTTGTCCCCGTAAAGAATATTCGTGCCTTTGTCGAAGCTCATATCCAGAAAAGCATAATTCCTGAAATTGGATAGCTCCAGTGATTTGATTACCATGAAAATTACCCGATACTGCCTTTCAAAACTGCAGCAGCCCATAACGTATAACGTCATGAACTGCCGCAGAAAAATTACTCGATTTTAAGAGTCTGTCCGTTAAATTCCACAAGATCCCCGGGAACCAGTTTTTTACCGCGCTGCGTTTCCACCTGGCCGTTCACCTTAACAAGCCCGTCCTGCACCGCATACTTGGCATCCACCCCGGACTCGGCAAGGCCGGCTGCCTTCAGAGCCTGTCCCAGCTTAATATATTCATCTTTTATTTTAAAAGTCTGCATTTTTATCCTTCCGCTTCCAAAACTGCCGTAAACGTCCTTCCACAGTTACACTGTTGTAAAGTTAACCGGCAGAATCAGATAGATATAATTATTTTCCTCATCCCTGATAAAGCAGGGAGCTTTTGGATTTACCAGATAGATAGTGATCGTTTCGTCGTCAATAACACGCAGGGCATCAATGAGGAACTTGGGGTTAAAGCCGATCATGAGATCTTTTCCCACCTTGGAAATATCGATTTCTTCATCCATGCTTCCCACCGTGGAATTGATCTTAAGCTCCATGGAGCCGTCTGTAATATTGATAATAATGGGCTTTTTATCCCCTTCCTTGATGAGCAGGGTCGCTCTGTCAATACAGTCAAGGAGCTCTTTTTTATTGATCTCAACCTTGGTTTCATAATCGCTGGAAAGCATCTGATCGATCTTGAAGTATTCACCCTCAATCAGCCTGGAAACCACCGTGGTATTTTCAAATTCAAAAACAATATGCTTGTCTGTAAAGAAAATCGTTACGTCCTTATCCGCATCACCGCCCAGGATCTTGCTGATCTCGTTCAGTGTCTTTCCGGGAACCACTACTTTTTGGGAAGGGTAGGAGTTCTTCAGATGGATCTTACGGATGGAGATACGATGTCCGTCAAGGGAGATCACTCTCATTTCCTCACCGTTGATCTCAAAGAGTTCACCGCTCATCAGCTTATTGTTATCGTTGTCAGAGATGGAAAAGATCGTCTGGCGGATCACTTCCTTCAGGGTATACTGTGACAGGACAATGGATTCATTTCTTTCAATCATGGGAAGATAGGAAAAATCTTCTCCTGATTTTCCAATGATATTGAACTTTGCCTTTTCACAGGTGATGGTCGTTTTAAAATTACTGTCGGTTGTGATGGTGATATCGTTGTCAGGCAGCTTCCTTACGATTTCCAAAAAGATCTTGGCATCCAGGGCAATGATCCCTTTTTCAACGATGTCGCCTTCAATAATTGTTTCAATGCCAAGCTCCATATCGTTGGCAGTCAGTTTAATTTCTCCTCCGGTGGAATCAATGAGGATACATTCCAGGATGGACATGGTGGTTTTATTCGGCACTGCTTTGGATACCACCTGAAGACCTGTTAACAGATTGCTTTTGGAACAAACTAATTTCATGTGTGCATAAACTCCCTTCTGCGAATTCACATTAACGTACCGGTTGCCACGCCGCGCGCGATCTTTTATTAATTAAAGTATTTAGTAATATTAAATAGTAGGGGATGTAGATATGTGGATAACCCTTTTTATTATACATTTTGCAAGGAAAACTGAAAATAATAACTTGTTTAAAACTGACGGACAGGCTGAGGTTAATTGTCAGGATATTCACAAACGTTCTGAACCGCCGATCCAGGGCATCCTGCCGTAAAAATTCCTATTCACAGCCTGTCCCCATACTGCCCACAGCTTGTCAACTTTTTTTAAACAAAGTTATACACATATCTTCTTCTTGATAATTTCAATGTTATTCTTAAGCTCTTCGTTGGTGGCAAGCTCTTCTGAGATCTTATTGGCTCCGTGAATTACGGTGGTGTGATCTTTTTTACCAAGCAGCTTGCCGATGTTGGCCAGTGAGGTTTCCGTCAGATCCCTGCACAGATACATAACGACCTGGCGGGGCAGTACGAATTCCGAGTTCCTCTTTTTGGAGGTGATGTCTTCAGGATTAACACCATAGTGCTCGGCAACTACCTTAATAATAAGTTCAGGCGTGATCTTGTCGGGCTTGTCCGGATTGATGATATCCTTCAGCGCATCCTCCGCCAGCTCCATCGTGATCTCAGGCTGGTTCTCAATCTTGGATTTGGCGATGATACGGTTGAAAGCGCCCTCCAGCTCACGGATGTTGGATTTAATGTTGGTTGCAATATACTGGAAAATGGAGTCGTCGATCTTTTTATCATAGTTCTCCGCATTCTTGCGCAGAATTGCCATCCTGGTCTCATAATCAGGGGGCTGGATATCTGCGATCAGGCCCCATTCAAAGCGGGAACGGAACCTTTCATCCAGGGTTTCCATTTCCTTGGGCGGTTTATCGGAGGACAGAACGATCTGTTTTCCGGCGGCATGAAGGACATTGAAGGTATGGAAGAACTCCTCCTGTGTACTTTCTTTTCCTATTATAAATTGGATATCGTCGATCATGAGGACATCCACCGTACGGTATTTGTCACGCAGCTTGGTCATGGCAGCCGCATTACCGCTTCGGATGGATTCAATTACTTCATTAGTAAAGGACTCCGAAGTAACATAAATAACCTTCATGTCCGGATTCTGTTCCAGGACAAAATGGCCGATGGAATGCATAAGGTGGGTTTTGCCCAGTCCGGCCCCGCCATAAATATAGAGGGGATTATAAGCGTCACCGGGGGATTCCGCAACGGCAAGACAGGCGGAATGGGCGAATTTATTGTTGCTTCCTACAACGAAGGTATCGAATTTATACTTCGGGTTCAGGTTTGCATTTTCATAATTGATATTAAAGGTGCCGCTGAAGGGGGACTTCAGATCCTCAGCGGAGGACTTGTCCTTCCTGGCATCCTTCTCCAATATAAAAGAAACTTCATAATAATGATCCATCATTTCTGTAATGGTAACACGGAAGAAGTCTTTATATTTGGAAGAAATATAATTAAGTGCATGTGACTGGTTCGATGTGATAAGAATGATTACCACATCATCCTGTACATCGAAAAACTTCAGTGGTTCTATCCACGTATGATATGAAACATCGGAGAGATCATATTCTTTTCTGATGGTTTCCTTAATTTCATCCCATCTGGCCTCGATTGCCTGCATCCCTAAACCTCCTAAACTAACTGAAAATACATCTATCTTATCTTACTCTAAAAAAATGCAAATATCAAATGTTAATTATGGGGATAAGATTTTTCCACAGGGTGTGAACGGAAGGGGGTGGAAGTTAACATATTTGGGGTTTGGGATGTGTAAATGTGGATAAGTGGAAAAGTGAAATCAACATATAAACATCCAGATTTTATGCGGCTTTGATAATAATTTTTAAATTGAGAATAAAAATTAAGCTGAGTTTATCCACAAGTTATACACAATTTGTGGATAATGTTATGTTAAGTGGAAAGAATCGTTGGCAGCGTGTGGATTATTTTTCCGGGGCTAGATATTGTATAAAAAATGAAATTTTAGTAACTACATATTGTATTAGTGAAAAACACGATTTTTACCGCCTTTTTTCAGCGTTTTTTTTATTGGGGAAAATGCGCGGTTTTGCTTGACTTGCGGGGTTTCTTCCTATATAATCGGTAATGATATTTTCTGACACAACATCAGAAACCCAAGTGAAGGAGGTGCATCTTTAATGAAAATGACATTTCAGCCTAAGAACAGGCAGAGAAATAAAGTTCACGGCTTCAGAGCCAGAATGAGTACTCCGGGAGGAAGAAAGGTACTGGCAGCAAGAAGAGCAAAAGGAAGAAAGAGATTATCCGCATAGGCCGCAGTTTTGTGGCCTTTTTTTCTCTTTCCAGGAAAGATTGGATGTAGAATGAATTTTTCGGAAAGCTTGAAGAAAAACCAGGATTTTCAGTCTGTTTACCGGAAGGGCAGATCTTATGCCAATAAACTGTTGGTCATGTATGTGTTGGAAAATAACATGGAAAGAAACAGACTTGGAATTTCTGTAAGTAAAAAAGTAGGGAACAGCGTTGTGCGTCATCATGTCACAAGGCTGGTGCGCGAAAGCTACAGACTGCAGGAGAATATATTTAATAGTGGTTTAGATATAGTAGTCATAGCCAGAGCGAATGCAGCTTCGGCTTCCTATGCGGAAATCGAGAGTGCATTGTTGCATTTGGGTAAGCTTCATAAAATTATAAGCTGAATTGGATATGAAAAAGATTGTAATTGCCCTGATTAAAGGATATAGAAAGTATATATCACCAATGAAAAGTACAAAATGTCCTTATTTTCCCACCTGCAGCGAGTATGGGCTTCAGGCTGTGGAGAAGTACGGTGTCATTAAGGGCGGCTTGCTTGCTTTTTGGAGAATTTTGAGATGTAATCCCTTTTCCAAGGGAGGCTATGACCCGGTTCCTTAAAGAGGGCGCCGGTTTAAGGAGGAAATAAGTTTTGCCAGGAATTATTTTGACCAAAAGTGCGACTCCTGTTATCGGGTGGGTTGCCACGTTGCTCGGTTATATTATGGAGGGTATCTTTTATATCCTCAACCTGATCGGGATTCCCAACATCGGTATCGCTATTATCATTTTCACCATTGTTATTTATATGCTCATGCTTCCTTTGACAATTAAGCAGCAGAAGTTCTCAAAGCTGAGTAATAAGATGAATCCTGAGCTGCAGGCCATCCAGAAGAAATACAATGGAAAGAAAGACAATGATTCCATGATGGCCATGCAGAATGAAACGCAGGCCGTTTATGCAAAATACGGTGTTTCACCTATGGGCAGCTGTGTCCAGATGCTGATTCAGCTCCCTATTATCTATGCTTTGTATAAGGTTATTTATGCCATTCCTGCTTATATCGGACAGGTTAAGGAGGCGTTCTTCCCCCTGGTGGACAAGCTGATTGCCCAGCCGGGAAGCGCGGAGTTTATTCAGGGCTTCCGTAATGCTGGGATGTATATGAAGCAGTTTTCCAATGAACTGTTTACTGCCGGGGATACAACCTATGTACAGAATACGTTTATTGATGTGCTGAATAAAGCGTCAACTCCGGAATGGGCGACTCTTGCTGAGAAATTTCCCAATTTATCAGCGGATATCGCTGCCACTACGGAAAAGCTTGCTTCCTACAATAATCTGTTTGGCATGAATATCGGGGATTCCCCTTCTTATTATCTGTCCAATGCGATGCAGGCTAAGAATGTACTTCTGATTATTGCAGCGCTTGCCATCCCTGTACTTGCTGCAGTTACCCAGTGGCTGAACGTTAAACTCATGCCCCAGCCGGAATCCAATGGCGAGCAGAACAGCATGATGTCTTCCATGAAGATGATGAACAATATCATGCCCATCATGTCTGCGGTATTCTGTTTCTCACTGCCTGCCGGTGTTGGTTTATACTGGGTTGCCAGTGCGGTGGTAAGAAGTATTCAGCAGGTGCTTGTTAATAAGCATATTGATAAGACTGATTTTGATCAGCTGATTGAGAAAAACAAGGACAAGGCCAAGAAAAAGCAGGAAAAACGGATCAAGCGGATGGAAAAGGCCGGAATTGATCCTAAGACCATAAACCAGTATGCCAGCATGAATACACGTAATGTGCAGCCTTCCACGAAGCCTGTGACAGCTGCAAGCACTTCTTCTAAAAAGCCCGCGGGATCAAAAGCGCCCATGACGGCGGAGGAGAAGGAAGCGGCCGTGAAGAAGGCGACGGAGATGTATAACAAGAACGCGCCGAAGCCCGGAAGTATTGCTGCAAAAGCAAATATGGTTAAGGTTTATAACGAAAATAATAACAGCAGGCCGGAAAAGGACAGCACCGGTAAGAAATAGGATGCAGCAAAGCCGGAGGGCGGACTGCAGTAAGATAAGATGTTATGGAACTGTGAAGCAACGGTTCCTGTGATGATTGCCGCGCCCGGCGGCAGAACGGAGGAAATTATGGAGTTCGTAGAATTTACTGCCAAGACAGTGGATGATGCCATTACCGCAGCATGCCGTAAATTTCTTGTGACCAGTGATAAGCTGGAGTATGAAGTGATAGAAGAAGGTTCTACCGGTTTCCTGGGATTTAATGCCAAGCCCGCGAAAATCAGGGCAAAGGTTAAGGGAAGCGTTGAAGATACGGCCAGAGAATTCTTAAATGATGTATTTGCCGCAATGAAGATGACTGTTGTGGTTGATGTGAAGTTTGATGAAACAGACGGATTTCTTGACATCGATTTAAGCGGCGATGACATGGGAGTTCTTATTGGAAAAAGAGGACAGACCCTCGATTCCCTCCAGTACCTGGTTTCCCTCGTAGTCAACAAGGAAGCGGAAGAGTATATCCGTGTTAAGGTTGATACTGAGAATTACCGTAAGAGAAGAAAAGAAACGCTGGAGAACCTGGCAAAGAACATAGCATATAAGGTAAAGAGAACGAAACGCAGTGTTTCTCTTGAGCCTATGAATCCGTATGAAAGAAGAATTATTCATTCTGCCCTTCAGAATGACAAATATGTTACAACCCACAGTGAAGGGGAAGAACCTTTCCGTCACGTTGTAGTTACCCTGAAGAAATAAGCAGGGACAGAGGTAGATGGATTTATGAAACAGACTGAAACAATTGCTGCAATTGCAACGGCACTGTCTGATTCAGGAATAGGAATTGTCCGTATCAGCGGAGAAGATGCAATTGAAATTGGAAACAGGGTTTATAAATCAAAGAATGGCTGCCATAATCTTAAGGATTATGGCAGCCATACCATTCACTACGGTTTTATTGTGGATGGAGAAGAAATCCTGGACGAAGTAATGGTAGCCATTATGAAAGCGCCTAACAGCTATACTAAGGAAGACACCGTCGAGATCAATTGTCATGGCGGTGTTTTAATCATGCAGAAAATTCTTGAAGCTGTTCTGAAGCAGGGCGCCAGGCTGGCAGAACCGGGCGAGTTTACAAAGAGGGCATTCCTGAACGGAAGAATTGATCTTGCAAGGGCGGAGGCTGTCATGGATTTGATCCATTCCAGAAATGAATTTGCCCTGAAATCTTCCGTAAAGCAGCTGAAGGGTTCCGTATCCGACTGTATCCGGAAAATGCGGGAGGAAATCCTTTATGAAATCGCTTTTATAGAATCAGCACTGGATGATCCGGAGCATATCAGCACGGAAGGCTATCCTGAAAAGCTTCTTCCAAAGATCCAGGATCTTCTGGGCAGGTGTGAAAAACTGATTAATTCCGCTGATAACGGCAAAGTCCTGAAGGAAGGGATCAATACGGTCATCGTTGGAAAGCCCAATGCGGGTAAGTCATCTCTTCTTAACATCCTGGTAGGTGAGGATAAGGCCATTGTAACGGATGTGGCTGGAACCACAAGGGATGTTCTGGAGGAATCGATACGTCTGCATGGAATCGGTCTGAATATCATTGATACCGCAGGGATCAGAGCCACTGAGGATGTGGTGGAGAAAATAGGGGTGCAGCGCGCCCTGAAATATGCAAAGGATGCAGATTTGATCCTGTATGTGGTAGATTCCAGCGTGGCGCTGGATGAAAGCGATGAGGAAATACTTGATTTATTAAAGGATAAGAAATGCATAATTCTTCTGAATAAAACGGATCTTGAACCTGTGGTTACGGAAGAGATGCTGCGTGAAAAAATAGGGGATCCCAGGGTCTGCATGATACGGACTTCCACAAAGGATAATACGGGAATTGAAGCGTTTGAAAATACGATAAAGGATATGTTCTTCGGCGGGATGCTTTCTTTTAATGAGGAAGTGGTCATTACCAGCATGCGCCATAAGCAGGCTCTGGAAGAAGCAAGGGACAGTCTGCTTATGGTGAAGAAAAGCCTGGAGGATGAGATGCCGGAGGACTTTTATTCCATTGATCTGATGAGCGCTTATGCTTCATTGGGTCTTATTATCGGTGAGGAAGTGGGAGAAGATCTTGTTAATGAGATTTTCAGCAAGTTTTGTATGGGTAAATAATTATGAAAATGGAGCAGATGTCATTATTTGATGACAACAGGATCACCTATGATCCCCTGGCGAGCAGACTCAGGCCGTCCGGGCTGGATGAGTTTGTAGGGCAAAAGCACCTGATCGGTGAAGGAAAGGTATTGCGCAGGCTGATAGATCAGGATATGGTTTCCTCCATGATTTTCTGGGGACCGCCGGGGGTTGGAAAGACGACTCTGGCAAGGATTATCGCAAGAAAGACAAAGGCTGAATTTATTGATTTCAGCGCGGTAACAAGCGGGATCAAGGAGATTAAGGAAGTCATGAACCAGGCGGAAAGCGCCCGGCAGATGGGAATGAAGACCATTGTGTTTGTTGATGAAATCCACCGTTTCAACAAGGCGCAGCAGGACGCTTTTCTCCCTTTTGTGGAAAAAGGAAGCATTATACTGATTGGCGCCACTACGGAAAATCCTTCCTTTGAAATCAATGCCGCTTTGCTTTCCAGATGTAAGGTTTTTGTGCTGCAGGCCCTCACCACCGATGATGTGGCGCAGCTGCTCCGCCATGCGCTTAGTTCCCCCACCGGCTTCGGCCGTCAGAAGATAGTCATATCGGATGATATGATAGAGATGATAGCGGCTTTTGCTAACGGAGACGGACGTACGGCGCTGAATACACTGGAAATGACGGTATTGAACGGTGAAATACAGCCCGACGGAACCACGGTGATAACAAAAGAAATCCTGGAGCAGTGTACCAGCAAGAAATCATTGCTTTATGATAAGAAGGGGGAGGAGCATTACAATCTGATCTCCGCCCTTCATAAATCCATGAGAAATACGGATCCGGATGCTGCGGTGTACTGGCTTTCCAGAATGTTGGAGGCAGGAGAGGATCCGCTTTATGTGGCAAGAAGGCTGGTGCGCTTTGCCAGTGAGGATGTGGGCATTGCAGACAGCAATGCGCTTGTGGTCGCAGTGGCTGCCTATCAGGCCTGTCATTTTAACGGTATGCCTGAATGTAGTGTGAATCTGGCACAGGCAGTGGTATACCTGTCAATGGCTCCCAAGTCCAATGCACTATATGCAGCTTATGAGAACTGTAAAGAGGATGCTGTTAAAATGCTGGCGGAGCCGGTTCCGCTACAGATACGTAATGCCCCTACCAGGCTCATGGAGGAGCTTCATTACGGAGAAGGTTATATCTATGCCCATAATACGGAAGAAAAGGTTACTGCGATGAGGTGTCTGCCGGATTCCCTGAAGGATAAAAGATATTATGTACCTACCGGTGAGGGAAAGGAAGCAGAGGTTAAGGAGAAGCTTGACCGTATTCTGCAGTGGAAGAGGGAACAGGAAAATAAGAAAAGACAGGGAAATAAGGAAAGTAAGGAAGAATAAGAACAACAGGGAAAAAACAGGGAGCACTGACAGCGCGATCTGCCAGTGCTCCCGCAGGTAATCAGGTATTGGGTGAGGGAATGGCCGGCCTTCGTTTCTCTGTCTTGCTTAAAAGAGATTCAGACAAAGGAAAAGCCGGCTTTAAAGGCTTTTGAGGCAAACGCTTTTTCAAAATCCTTTAATTCATAAAGCTCTATTTCCGGAAGATGGATTTTGTTATCGTTAAGAAGCCTGAGTGCGGGTTCAAATGGGCCGCAGCGGCTCCCAACGATAGTAAGCTCATTTACCGCCACCATGCTCATGTCGATGCTGAGTTTTCCTGAATAGGTGCTTTTCAGCAGAATGGTGCCTTTTTTACGGACAAGTTCCATTGCCTGGGGAAGCCCTGTTTCGGAACCTGTACATTCTGCCACGATTTCATAGCCTTCCTTTTCCCCGCAGGTTGTAACCCTGGCGAAGGGACGGAAAAGCTCCAGTTTCTCTGGATGGCGGCCGATTACCGTAAGATCAACACCGGTGAGCGCCAATACCTGCGCGGTGAGAAGCGCCAGCCTGCCATCCCCTAAAACAGCTGCATTTTTATCCGGTGAAATATGCACCTGGGTAAGGATTTCCAGGGCGGCGGCCAGCGGTTCGGTAAAGATGGCCCGGGTATCCGGCAGTTCGTCCGGCACCAGATGAAGAAGAGAGGTATCGATAGTCATATATTCTGCAAAACAACCATCTTTATTGTCCATACCCAGAACCCGGCGGTTGGAACAGTGTGTGGGCCTGCCGGTCCGGCAGTAGATGCATTTGCCGCAGGCTGCATTCAGTTCACCTACCACGCGGCGGCCTTTTAGCTTTTCATCCGGGGACTCCACAACCTCGCCAACAAATTCATGACCCATAATGCCGCGAAATGAGGGGCGGTATCCTTTCCGCACTTCTTTGTCCGTATTGCATACGGCGCTGTAGTGTATTTTTATCAGGCTTTCGCCTTCTTCAGGAACCGGTATGGGAAGATCTTCCCGGTAAACGGCGCCGGATCCGTCATAGTATAATCCTTTCATTCAATTCCTCCTTTTCTGTCGCTTTCTATGAAAAATATTGTGCTGCAGTCCGTTTTTAGTAACTGTCCAGCGGGGCAGCGTATTTAGCTGCGCAGGCCAGTGCTTTGCACTGATCGTAAGACAGGCTTATGTTTTCATAGTATCATTTATTTTGTGTATTTTCTATTAATTTTTTTTGTGGTATGATGAATCCATAAGTATGCAGAAATCGTTTTAAATACTGCAGTTTACAGAAATCAGGGGGACAGGGCAAGATGAAAAAAGAATCAAATATGGGATTGCTTTTTTTAATGGCTGTTGGTATTGTAGGACTTGGACTTTATTACGGTGCGACAGATAATTATGGAAGCGGGGAAATACAGCTGTATCATTTTATTTGCTGGATAGTACTGATAATTGCTCTGCTGCGGGCGCTGGAGCTGGTGTGGGAGCCGGTGAAGTTTTTCTGGGATCAGGCCTGGGGAAAGGTACAGGAAAACCGTAAAAATGCTACGGATTCTATGGAAAATGCACCCAAAGATGTCCTTTCCGGCGAAGAGATGCAGACTTCCATAATTGTTCCTGAGGCAGGCCGGCGGGTTTTTGCAGAAAGAGAGTATGCAGGGCCTGTGAGGGAAGCAGCGGCTGCACGGGAAAGTGTTCTGAGGGAGGAACCTGTCCGTGAAAGTGTAATTCGTGAAAATACTGTTCGTGAAAATACTGTTCGTGAAGATGCCGCTCGGGAAGGTGTTGCGCGTGAAGGCATTGTTCGGGAAGGCGCTGTTTGTGAAAGCGCTGTTGCGCCGGCTGTTATTATTACACCACCTCCGGCCATGGCTGATGTGTATTCAGAAGAAAAGAAGAAAAAAAACAAAAAAAAGAAAAAATAGAAGGAGTTATTCATTATGCCGCAAATCAGGGAATGCTATGATGTTTGTGTGGTGGGGGCGGGACATGCCGGATGTGAGGCAGCGCTGGCCTGTGCCAGAATGGGATTGGAGACAGTGATCTTTACGGTCAGCGTGGACAGTATCGCGCTGATGCCCTGCAACCCCAATATCGGCGGTTCCTCTAAGGGCCATCTGGTCCGGGAAGTGGATGCCCTGGGCGGTGAGATGGGTAAGAATATAGATAAGACTTTTATTCAGTCCAAGATGCTGAATGTTTCCAAAGGGCCGGCAGTCCATTCTCTCAGGGCGCAGGCCGACAAAGCGGAGTATACCTGGCAGATGCGTATGATACTTGAAAATCAGGAGCATCTGACAATTAAGCAGGCGGAGGTATGTGAGCTTCTGGCGGAGGATTTGCCGGATACGGATGATGGTTCAGGAAAATGCAGGAAGAAAATTACAGGAGTAAGGATTTATACGGGCGCTGTTTATGAAGCAAAGGCGGTCGTATTATGTACGGGAACCTATCTGAATGCGCGGTGTCTGTGTGGTGAGGCTATTACCTATACAGGGCCGAATGGCCTGCAGCCCGCAAATCACCTGACGGATTCCCTGAAGGCGCTTGGGGTTGAGATGAGGCGGTTTAAGACCGGGACGCCGGCGCGTATGGATAAGCGGACAATTGATTTTTCCAAAATGGAAGAACAGCGGGGAGATGAAAAAGTGGTTCCTTTTTCGTTTTCCACTATACCTGAGAGTATCCAGAAGGATCAGGTTTCCTGCTGGCTGACCTATACCAATGAGGAGACCCATGATATTATTCGCGCCAACCTTGACAGATCACCGATTTATGCGGGAATTATAGAAGGGACAGGGCCAAGATACTGCCCGTCTATTGAAGATAAAGTGGTAAAGTTTGCGGATAAGAAAAGGCACCAGGTATTTCTGGAGCCGGAAGGTATCCATACAAATGAAATGTATGTGGGAGGTATGTCATCATCTCTTCCGGAGGACGTTCAGCTGGCAATGTACCGAAGTGTTCCTGGCCTGGAACACTGTAAAATAGTGAGAAATGCGTATGCAATTGAATATGATTGCATTAATGCAAGGCAGCTGTATCCTACCCTGGAGTTTAAAAATATTGAGGGACTGTTCAGCGGCGGGCAGTTCAATGGAAGCAGCGGTTATGAAGAAGCGGCGGCACAGGGACTGATAGCCGGAATGAATGCGGCCCTTTCCATACAGGGAAAGGAGCAGATAATTCTGGATCGTTCCCAGGCTTATATCGGGGTGTTGATTGACGATCTGGTAACCAAGGATAATTTTGAGCCATACAGAATGATGACCTCCCGCGCTGAGTACAGACTTCTTCTCCGTCAGGATAACGCGGATATCAGACTTCGTGAAATAGGCTATAAAGCTGGACTTGTAGGAAAAGAAGAATATGAAGCAACCATATATAAGCAGAAACAGATCCAGGAAGAAATGAACCGTCTGAAAAAAACGACGGTAGGAGCTTCCGCTTCAATCCAGTCATTTCTTGAATCACATGGAAGTTCACCTTTGAAAACTGCCGCAAGCCTTTCGGAGCTGATCTGCAGGCCTGAACTGGATTATGAAATTTTAGGGGAGATTGATCCCGACAGAAAGCCCTTACCTGTTGATGTAATCGAGCAGGTGGAAATAGAACTGAAATATGAAGGATATATATCCAGACAGCTGCGTCAGGTAGAGCAGTTTAAAAAGATGGAAAAGAAAAAGATCCCGGAATGGATAGATTATAATGATATTTCCAGCCTCCGTCTTGAAGCCAGGCAAAAGTTGATTTCCTATAAGCCGGTATCCGTAGGACAGGCATCAAGAATTTCAGGAGTTTCACCGGCTGATATTTCGGTTCTTCTTATTTATCTGGAGCATCTGGGAAAGCAGGAAAAAGCATGAAAAGCTATAATTTGACACAATTCAGAAAAGATCTAAGTGAACTGTCGATAGAACTGGATAAGAACCAGGAAGAACAGTTTATGCAGTATTATGAACTGCTGATCCAGTGGAATGAAGTAATGAATCTGACAGCTATTACTGATTTTGATGAAGTTTTAAAAAAACACTTTGTAGACAGTCTTTCTTTAATAAAAGCGGTGCCGGAGCTGACGAAGGAAGGGTACTCAGTCATTGATGTGGGGACAGGAGCCGGTTTTCCAGGAATCCCTTTGAAAATCGCATTTCCGGGATTAAAGGTAACACTTCTGGATTCCCTGAATAAGAGAGTAAAGTTTTTGAATGAGGTAATTGCCCAAATCGGACTGGCGGATATAGATGCAGTTCATGGAAGAGCGGAGGACTATGCGAAGCCGGGATTGTTCCGCGAAAAGTATGATCTGTGTGTGTCACGGGCAGTTGCTAATATGGCCACATTATCCGAATATTGCCTGCCGTTCGTGAAGGTTGGGGGAAGGTTTATTCCTTATAAATCCGAAAAAATAGAAGAGGAAGCGGCTGCCGCAAAAAAGGCCTTTTATCTCCTGGGCGGGGAAGTGGTGGAAAATATTGAGTTTAATTTACCATATAGTGATATTTACAGATCCCTTTTTATTATAAGGAAAAAGGCTCCTACACCCGGAAAATATCCCAGAAAGGCGGGACTTCCGGCAAAGGAGCCAATCAGTTAATTTTTTTTCATATCCAGGTATCCCATGAGAACTACCCATACGTAAGCACAGGTTTTGGGGATCATGAGCATGCCTATCAAAGGAATCATATCAGCCCATAATACAACCGGGATATAGAAGCCGAAGCTTAAGGTGATTGCAAGCCACATAAAGCGGAAGTTTCTGTCCCGGTTTTCTTTTGCTTCCTGATAGAATAGAACAATAATCAGTATTCCCATCAGGGCGAAAGGAATGTTCCGGTAAATTCCCCAGGATAATGGTGCATCGGCACTGGCCCATTTGTTTTGGGGAAGCAGACAGAGTATAATTCTTATCAGGGCAAGTCCGTACATGGCAAAATTCAGCGATTTCGTGTCTGCCTTATGATATCTCATTTTCCAGATTTCAAAAAGAATCAGATAAAATATGGTCATTGTTATTGAGGTAATCAGTTTTCCAACGCCGAGGGCAGCTGTATGGGCGGCAAGTCCGTCAGTGCATAGGGAATAGGCTCTTGGGATCAGATGAAAGGCATCACCGCAGCCAAGTATGACAGCCATAATTCCAAATAGTTTATATTCTTTTCTTTCTTTTGATTTGGTTATCATGATGATTCCCAGTGTGATGACAGTAATTAAATATACTGCATCAAAAAGTGTTTCCATAATTGCCTGCATTAATATCTCTCCTTTTATTGTATTAAACGATTATCAATATGAACAATGTTCATTATAGACTTATTATACATGGATGTCAACGATATTTTTTATTTTTTGTTTGAAAGTAGTCGGGTGCTAGAGCATCCCTGAATCTATTATAGATAAATGTGGTAAGCATTGAGGCCACATATTTAGCTCCTGTATAGGAGAGTAGTGATCCGGTATAAAAGATTCTGGGGAATTGGGTGTAATGTCATTATTGAAAGAAAGATCAAATCGTCAGCTGTTGATCTTTATTGAGAGAAAGATTGAATCCTCTGCTGTTTGTAGAGAAATACTGTCTACTATCTATTACAATCTATAATTCCATGATAAACGATATGGAATATATATTCATAACCTGCGTATAAGTATACCTTTAATGTAATCTGTTTCGTTATGGGGTTGGTAAATGAATTCTTTTTCATTTTCTGTATATTCTATTAATATTTTTATTTCCGAATCACGTTTCATTAAATCAACGATACATATAATAGCATCAACTTGTTTTCTTTTATCTGTTTCTACCCATACATCAATGCCGTAACCATCCATTGAAGAGGTATTATCTAAATAGCCATAGTCAACTCTATAAATAAAGTCAGAAAACTTAGGATGAACAGCTCCCTTAGGCCTATCTATTATGATTTTTGATTCACTCACTATTCTATCTATTGCATTCCAAAAGCTATCATTTGTTTCCATGACTTTACCTCATAACATATCTTTTATAAATTTATTTTTAGTATATGTTTGTGTTCTAAATCTATATTATTTATACTGTTCTTATATTCTATATTCTATATTCTATATTCTA
>NZ_KE992662.1:0-2475 GCF_000466465.2 Clostridium sp. KLE 1755 | reverse complement strand
CATGATCAATCAAGATTCCGAGAGATCATTTTCTGTTTTACAGGGATATTGTACACGCTTTTTTTATTTTCCTATAAAAAATCACAGAAAATATACAATTCAGAAATATAGAAACAGAGGGTTTATGAAAAAAATACTGCATGATTATTTGTATTATACAAACAACAGCTGGCTTATAGCCGCCGCCTCCTGTATGAAGGAAGAGACAATGGAGTTAAAAGATGGTACAATAACCTTGACTCTGCCGCCCATGGGAGCGGCACTGATTACCATGTATCTGTAATACACGGACCAAGGGAGGAAACATATCATGAGCTATGAAATTAAGAATCCGCTGCTGCCGGGCTTTTATCCGGATCCATCCATTGTGAGGGTGGGGGATGATTTTTATATGGTAACTTCATCCTTCTCTTTTTTCCCGGGAGTGCCGATTTTCCATAGCCGGGATCTGGCGCACTGGGAGCAGATAGGGCACGTTCTGGACCGGCCGTCACAGCTGCCTCTGGGAGCGGACTGGATTTCAGGAGGTATTTTTGCACCTACACTGCGTTTCCATGACGGGGTATTTTATATGATCACAACCAATGTGGATCATGGCGGGAACTTTATTGTTACGGCAGAGGATCCGGCGGGGCCGTGGTCGGAGCCGCACTGGATTGAGGGGGCGGTGGGCATCGATCCTTCTCTGTTCTGGGATGATGACGGAAAAGCTTATTATACGGGAACCGGAACCGGGGATATGCGGCACAACCATATCTGGATCAGTGAAATCGATTTGCAGGAATTCCGGCTTGTGGGGGAAAAGAAGGACATCTGGGGCGGCTCCCAGGTGCTGGCCTGGTGCCCGGAAGCGCCCCATCTGTATAAAAAGGACGGCTGGTATTATCTTTTGATCGCGGAGGGCGGCACGGAGCATTTCCATGCGGTAACCATTGCGAGGAGCAAAGAGGTGATGGGAGAATACACAGGCTATGACGGCAATCCCATCATGACCCACAGACATCTGGGGATGCAGGCGGAAATCGCCAACACCGGACATGCGGATATTGTACAGCTGCAGGACGGCAGCTGGTATATGGTGATGCTGGCCTCCAGGCCCTACGGCGGTTATCACAAAAACATGGGACGGGAAACCTTTATTGCCCCCATGATATGGGAAAACGGCTGGCCTGTGGTATGTCCCGGCACCGGAAAGCTGGATTGGACCTATCCTGCGCCGGATCTGCCGGAGTCACCCACGGAAACAGCCTGGGGTATGGATGATTTTGACGGGGATAAGCTGGGATTTCCGTGGAATTATCTGGGGACCCCACAGGAAGGCATGTTCCGGCTGGAGGATGGCGCTTTGAAAATCAGGGCGGCTGCCAGGCCGATGGAACCGACGGACGAAGAAACCATGGAAAAAATCCATGCAGGGGAGTTGCCCAACGTAAACTGTGCCGGATTCGTGGGACGCAGGCAGCAGCATATGAGCTATACCGCCCGGACCCGGATGCATTTTGCGCCGGAGGAAAAGCAGACGGCGGGACTGATTCTGCTGCAGAACAATTATCATTGTCTGAGGGCGGAGCTGACAAGGGAAAATGGGAAGCGTCTGCTCCGGGTGGTAAAGGGATACCTGACCCAGGATGGGGAAATCACCTTCCATGATGTGAAAAGGCCTTACCAGAAGGAAATCTGCAGTGAAATGGAATGGAATTCGGACACGGTGCTGTTGGAGCTGAAAGCGGAGGGACAGAAGAATACCTTTTGTGCGACGGACGCCGACGGCGAAGTTTCTGTGCTGGCTTCCGATCTGGACGGAGGCTTCCTGGGCTCTGAAACCGCAGGCGGATTTGTAGGCACATATGTGGGGATGTTCGCCAGCGGAAACGGCAGGGAAGGGGAGAACTTTGCTTCCTTTGATTTCTTTTCCTATGAACCTGAGGAAGAGTGAAGCCCCATATTAAATGGAAAAATCCAGGACAATAAATAAAGCCTGTACCCGGCGGCGCGCTGTTCACGCAGCAGCCGGAAGGTAACAGAACGAAAAAAAAGGGTGACTGCCATGGCACTGATGCCGGGCAGCCTCCCTATTTCATTTGCGGATACTTTTTTATAATAATCCTGCCGCAGATTGATCGCCTGCCGCTACTCCGTCAGCCGTAATCTTTCCGTAACGCTGTCTTTTGAAATCTAACGGTTATCCTGCGTGGGATAAGAAAACAGGTCGCCATGACCAGCAGAAGCACGGAGAAAACTGTTCCGATTATCATAATGGATCCAAGGGATGTTTTGTTTGTTTCAATGCAGGTGCTTTGTGCAAGTATGTAAATGTCCGGATTTTCTGCCTGCATTTCAGTAAGGGGCTTGGGGGTGGCGTCCTGCGCCACGTCATTTACATTTAATATTTTGGGGCTTGTTCAACCTGCTTGTAAATGATGAAGATTTCTGATATAGTTAACCCATCGGGAAAAGTCACTTTCCCTAATTATT
>NZ_KE992661.1:10265-90127 GCF_000466465.2 Clostridium sp. KLE 1755 | reverse complement strand
TGCAAATCTCCCCGCGCCCCCACCACCAGGACAATTCTCCTCCGCCGGGCCCCACCACCCCAAGAAAACTTTCAGTAATAAAAATCCCCCCTGCGGAGTAAACTGTATAAACAACATGAATCGGGGATATTGATATGAGTTCCAAGACCAAAATAGTCGTACTGCACTTAAAAGAATTGATATATACCGGCATCTTTGTGGTGCTGGGAATACTTTTCCTGCTTCTTCTCATTATCATGTTCCTGCCCGGGAAAAAGACAACGCCGGAAGCAACCGGCGCCGATGAAGGCCGCTATACCCCTGGGAAATACACAACTTCCCTGATTCTGGGAAATTCCGCAGTAGATGTGGAGGTCGTTGTGGACGATAACAATATCAACTCCATACGGCTTGTGAACCTGGATGAAGCGGTAACGACCATGTACCCGCTGATGGAGCCGGCTCTGAATGATCTGGCTGCCCAGATCTGCGAAAAGCAGTCTCTGGACGAAATTACTTATTCCGATGACAATAAGTATACCTCTCAGGTACTGCTCGATGCCATCACCAATGCTCTTTCAAAAGCGGAAAAGAACCCGGGCAGCACGAAAGAAAAAAGTACAAAATCCAAAACCTCTCTGGAACCCATAGAGGAAACAACTCCCGCCGCTCCCGCAGAAAGTACGCCCTCCGCTGAAAACACGGCAGAAACGACGCCGGAAAGCAATCAGGAGAACGCAGCGGAAAATACGGCAGAAAATACGCCGGAGACCTCAGCGGATACTCCGGCGGAAACGGCAGCGGCGGCTGAATAGCCACCGCTGTTTTTCTTATTCTTTTTCATTCCAAAGGCCATCTTACTCCGCCTGCAGCCCTTCAATCTCCTTCAGCCACAGCGTCGCACAGGCATCCGAGGGCATGCGCAGATCCCCTCTGGGAGATACCGCCACACTTCCCACCTTCGGTCCGTCCGGCAGACAGGAACGCTTGAACTGCTGCTGGAAAAAACGGCGGTAAAAATTCTTCAGCCATTTCAAAATAGTTGCATTATCATATTTTCCCGCAAAGGACATCCTGGCAATCCGGTACACCTTGGAGGGTTCAAAGCCGCAGCGCAGCATATAATACAGGAAAAAATCATGCAGTTCATAAGGGCCTACCAAATCCTCCGTCTTCTGGCTGATTTTTCCGTCCACCGGCGGAAGAAGCTCCGGGCTGACAGGAGTGTCAAGCACATCCAGAAGAATCTCCCTCAGTTCCTCCTGCCCGCAGGTATCCGCATAATATTTTACAAGATGACGCACCAGCGTCTTCGGCACGCCCGCATTCACACCGTACATGGACATGTGATCCCCGTTATAGGTTGCCCAGCCCAATGCCAGCTCGGACATATCGCCCGTTCCGATCACCAGCCCGCCTGTTCTGTTGGCGATATCCATCAGCACCTGGGTTCGCTCTCTTGCCTGGCTGTTTTCAAAGGTTACATCATGTACGTCGCTGTCCTGTCCGATATCACGGAAATGCAGACTGACCGCCTCCCTGATATTCACCTCGGACAGAGTGGTGCCCAGCGTCCTGGCCAGCCTGCAGGCATTATCATAGGTCCTGTCTGTTGTCCCGAAGCAGGGCATGGTAACGGAATGGATATTTTCCCTGGGAAGCCCCAGCATATCAAAGGTGCGTACTGTAACGAGAAGCGCCAGTGTGGAATCCAGTCCGCCGGAAATACCCACGACCGCCGTTTTGCAGCCGATATGCTGATATCTCTTTTTCAGGCCGAAGGACTGGATGGAAAGGATTTCATCGCAGCGGTGGTTTCTTTTCGCCTCATCCGAGGGCACAAAGGGCATGCTGTCATACCTGCGTGTCAGGACGGTATCCGTTTTTTCCATATGCACCGGAAGGTACAGATAGCCTTCCTTATTCCTCAGGAAGGTGTTCATGCGCCTGCGTTCATGACGCAGCCTCTGAACATCGATTTCCCCATATATGGATTCATTCTCAAAGCGTCTGGCCCGGGACAGAATCGTGCCATTTTCCGCAATTATGTTATGACCGTTGAAAACAAGATCCTGCGTGGATTCCCCCTCCCCCGCACTGGAATACACATAACCGGAAATCAGGCGGGCGCTGGTGCTCTTTATCAAATCCTCCCGGTAGGCATCCTTTCCTACCGTTTCGTTGGAAGCGGACAGATTCACGATCACAGTCGCTCCGGCCATCGCATGGGAGGTGGAAGGTGTTTCCGCCGCCCATACATCCTCACAGATTTCACAGGCAACCTGCAGCCCGTCCACCGCATCCACACAGAAAAGGATATGCGTGCCAAACGGGATTTCCTCACCGTCAAACATAAAGTTCTCAGCTTCCGCATTTCCTGCCACAAAATACCGCGCCTCATAAAATTCACCATAATTGGGTATGGTTTCCTTCGGGATAAATGCCAGGATTTTCCCGTTCTGGAGAACCGCCGCCACATTGAACAGCTTCCCGCTTTTTTCCAAAGGAAGCCCTACGAAAACAAGCGCGTCCCGCCCTCTGGTATATTCCCTGATTTCCTTTAAGCCTTCCGTCGCCCCCTTAAGCAGCGTTTCCTGGAAAACAAGATCCTGGCAGGTATAGCCGGTGATACAAAGCTCAGGAAAAACGATAATTTTCGCTGCTTCGGCAAAAGCCTCGTCCAGCCCTTTCTTTATCTGCTCCGTATTATAAACCGTATCCGCAACCCTGATTCCGGGAGTCAGGGCTGCGGCCTTTACATAACCATGTTTCAATTTTCACTCCTATTCTGCACGCCAATGCGTACATTCGGCTAAAATATGATACAAATCAGGCCGGCAGAAAGCGCCTTTCTCCCAGCCCGTCCGGCCTGCCGCCAAAGACGGCGGACACAGCTATTTATTCCCGCATTTCTCAAGTAATCCCTTCAGCTCCGGTATGGAAAAATGATAGCCCTTATTACAGAAATGGCATTTTACTTCAATGGTTTCCCCATCCGCAATCATGTTTCCGATTTCTTCGCGTCCGATGCTGATCAGCGCCTTTTCCACCCGTTCTTTGCTGCAGTTGCAGGCAAACTTAACATCCCTGGTTTCCAGGAACTGAAAATCCATGCCCTCCAGGACAAGCTCCAAAAGCCCCTCCGGTGTAACGCCTTCATCCAGAAGGGAGGTTACCGAACGGATTTTGGACAGATTGCTTTCCAGCTTCTGTATTGTCTCCTCCTCTGCAAACGGCATAAGCTGCACAATAAATCCGCCCGCCTGCTTCACGGTATTGTCCTTTTCCATCAGCACGCCCAGCCCCACGGAGGAAGGAACCTGTTCAGAGGTGGCAAAATAATAGGTAAGATCCTCCGCGATCTCACCGGTCTGCAGAGCGGTCTGGCCCACATACGGATCCTTCAGCCCCATATCCCGGATGACACGCAGGATCCCGTTTCCTACAGCGCCTCCAACATCCAGCTTTCCCTGGCTGTTGGCAGGAAGTATCACCTGCGGTTCATTGGCATAGCCCTTGACGCCGCCCATGCTGTCCGCAGTAACCGTCATGCCGCCCATGGGGCCGTCGCCGGTTACCTGGAGTGTCAGAAGATCCTCTTTTCCCTTCAGCATGCTGCCCATCATGGCGCCTGCCGTAAGCAGTCTCCCCAGTGCCGCCGTTACCACCGGGCTGGTATTATGGTTCTGCCGGGCTGTTTCCACCGTCTGCCTTGTTGTCGCCGCAAATGCCCTCACCTGGGCATCCGCAGCCGTTGCTCTTACCAGATAATCCTTCATTTTGTTTCTCCTGTCCCACATTTTCCATGTTCCGAGGCGATGCAGAAGACTCTTTCGCTCTTCTCCGTCACCTCCTGCATCGTGTCCGCATCCAGGGCTTCCACAAACACAAGCCCGCTTTCCTCCAGCAGACGCCTTATCTGATCCAGCCTATATCCCCGCTGGTAATGGGTTTCCGTAAATCTGCGGTAAAGACCCTCTTTTTGATCCTCCTCCACAAAAACAGTCAGATCATATTCATTGATCTGATCCTCACTGTCATAGAAGTTTTCCCAGATAAAGCTGCAGTTATCCCGGTTTTCAGCAATCGTGGCATCGCCTATCACCGTTTCATATTTATAAACCGTATTAAAATCAAAGATAAAAAGCCCGCCCGGATCAAGATAATTATTCACCAGCCGGAAGCATTGCGCCAGCTCCTCTTCCTCCAGAAGATAATTGAGGCTGTCACAGAAACAGACAACGGCGCGCACCGTTCCATAAAGCTCAAACTCCCTCATATCCTGTGCAAGATAAAGGATTTCATGGCCGGAGCACGCCCTTTTTTCCATGGCCACATTCAGCATTTCCTCCGACAAATCCACGCCAATCATATCATAGCCTGCATCCGCCAGAAGCTCCGTCATATTTCCGGTGCCGCATCCCAAATCCAGCAGGATGCCGTCCTCAATCCCGGCCCGTCTTAATCTGTCCAGCACAAATCCGCCCCACTTTTCGTAGGGCGTATTATCCATGAAAATATCATATACATAAGCGAAATCCGAATAAGCCTCCACTTACCGTATCCTCCTGTCCCAGCACTCTGACACGCCCGGCTGCGGCACGTCATAAATTCCCATAGCAAATTTCAAACTGGCTTAGCCCACAATACTTCCCAGCAGGCCATAGCTTACCAGGGATACGATGACAGTTGCAATAATAATGCCCAGCAGCTCGGCCAGGACGGCTTTTTTGAAATCTATCTCCAGCAGTGCGGCAATCAGGGAGCCTGTCCAGGCGCCGGTGCCGGGAAGCGGAATCCCTACGAAGAGCACAAGGCCCCAGAATTCATATTTCTTGATGCTGTCGCTCTTCTTCATCGCCCTGTCCTCAAGCTTACCGATCAGCTTTGCAAAAAAGGGCAGTTTTTTCATCCACTGGAAAATCTTCCTGATGAACAGCAAAATGAAAGGGATCGGGATGATATTTCCAATAATGCAGATGGGAATCGCTTTCAGGATCGGCACCCCGAGAGACCAGGCCACAAGAAGGCCTCCTCTCAGCTCCAGAATGGGAATCATGGAAATGATGAAAATAACCACTTCCTTGGACACATACTGTCCCAGAGTTGAGGCAAACCACAATGCTATTGAATCCATACTATAAATTATCCTCCGTTCGTTGACTGCTTATTTGTTAATGTATTATCTGTTTTAAAAAGGTCAGAAGCCTGTCCATCTCCTCATCCGTTCCCACGGTGATGCGCAGGTAATTATCAATCCGCGGCTTGTTGAAATAGCGGACATAGATTCCTTCCTGTTTTAACGCCTGAAAAAGCTCTGCTGCCGGAATCGTTTCATGGGAGGCAAAAATAAAATTGCTCATGGAGTCCGGGAAGGTAAAGCCAAGGCCTGCCAGTTCTTTTTTTACCCGTTCCCTTGTATTAATGATCTTTCCCACTGTTTCCTTAAAATACCCATCGTCCCGGATACTTGCCGTTCCCCATGCAATGGAAGGCGCGTTCATGGTATAGGAATTAAAGGAGAACTTCACATCCTTCAGATAACCGATTGCCTTTTTGCTTCCCACGGCGAAGCCAATACGGATTCCCGCCATGGCCCTGGATTTGGAAAAGGTCTGGACTACCAGCAGGTTATCGTACTTATCCACAAGGGACATGGCGCTGACGCCGCCGAAATCCACATAGGCCTCATCAATAATCACCATGGAATCCGGGTTGCCGGCCACAATCTCCTCAATGGTATCAAGGCTTTCAAATAAACCGGTGGGCGCATTGGGATTGGGGATGACGATTCCGCCGTTTTCCGTAAGATAATCTTCCTTTACCAGCCGGAAATCATTGTCCAGCTCAGGACAACGATAAGGTATATGAAAAAGCTCAGCCCAGACATCATAAAAGGAATAAGTAATATCAGGAAAAAGCACCGGCTTTTCCGAATTAAAAAAGGTAAGAAAGCTCATTGCCAGCACATCATCCGAGCCAACTCCCACAAAAACCTGATCCGCATCCACGCCGTAGTAGTCTGCCAGCGCATTCACCAGAAGGGATGCCTCCGGATCGGGATACAGACGCAGAAGCTCCGTTTCAAACGCCGCCGCATATTCCTTCACAAGCGGTGACGGCGGATACGGACACTCATTGGTATTCAGCTTGATAATCCCTTTTTGCTTCGGCTGTTCTCCGGGAATATAGGGAACCACCCGACGTACTTGTTCTTCCCAGCCCATCTTTTGCTACCTCTTTTCCTGTGTCCCCGGCCTTCCGTCCGGCGGACGCATATTCAATCTCCGCCCGTTTTATGGCAGGCAGTCCGGTTTTAACTTTTCTATTATAGTATGAAAATGTTTCAATAGCAATAATTACCTGTTAAGTGTTGATTTTCGCATGGTAATTCGCCATGAAAGCCCGGTTCCCACGTTGTAGGCCCTGGCAAAGTTACCCTGATTGATGGCCACCGCCATAAAATCCAGGCTGTTCACATAGACCAGCGCCTCACCAATAAAGGCATCTGCAAAGGAGTGGGCGTAAATCAGGGAGGTACGGTAAACAGTATGTCCTCTTTTTTCTATAATAACTTCAATACGTTCCCCGTAGGAGACTCCCATCTTAAGGAACAGCTCCCTGGGAATGTTGGTCCAGAGGCTGCCGAAGCGCACATCCAGGACATCGATGGTTCCTGATACTTCATTTTCCTCCAGCTTCGCAGGGACGAAAGGGATTTCCACCACGCTCTCCACCGGCACCTCCGGGCCCACGCCCTCAAAACCAATGATGCCGGAAGCCAGCCTGGCGCCGGTATAGGCATAGATATCCCTGCCGTGGAAGGTATAGCTTTCCCCTGAGCCGGGAAGGCGGTTCACCGATTCGTCTATCACTCTGGCTGCCCGGATGCCGCACAGCTTTTTGATATGGGTGAGCGTTCCGTTATCCGGAGTTACCACATATTGTCCGCCCTCTGTCTGTGCCACAATGCTGCGGCGGGTGGAGCCAACGCCCGGATCCACAACAGATACGAATACCGCGCCTTCCGGCCAGTAGCTTACTGTCTGAATCAGCCTGTAGGAGGCCTCCCAAATATCATATTGGGGAATTTCATGGGTCAAATCGGAAATTTTCAAATCACCGCACACACAATAGGCAACGCCGTACATGGCGCTGACGGCGCCGTCCGCCCGCCCGAAATCGGATTGAAATATAAGTGGATTCATACTGTTTTCCCTCTCCTTTCAATTGCATCTTTTCTTGATGGTAACAGATTATTCCGGCCGTGTCCATTCTAACTTACGTAACGGTACGGCCCGGTAATAGCCATGGGAAAAATTGCCCAGCGCGTCCCTGACAAGCACCTTGATTTCTCCCGGCTCCTGAATTACCTTCCTTCCGGATATCTGAAAGGTTCTTCCATTGTCAAAGGAAAAAGCCTTGGCATCCAGCCCGCAGCCCTGATCCACGGCGTGAACCGTCAGCACAGCGCTTCCGCTCCGCCAGTGTTCGGGCGTCAGCGAAAAACTGATTTCCGGCGGATCCCTGTCTATATTTTTTACCGGAACCGTCAGCCTGGTGATGTTGCCTGCCGCATCCCTTACCGCCGCCTGATAATCGCCGTTTTCCTCCACCTCATGCATGGAATCCGCAGTCCAGGTTCTTCCTCCGTCATAGGAATAAGGCCTTCCGGCCAGGCCGGAGCCATCGTCCGATGCCGACAGTATGATCACGGCCTTGTCCTTCACAAAACCCTCCGGGCGTACCACAGCCTCCGCAGCCGGCGCCGTCCGATCTATTTTATCCACACGGAAGCTGCCTGAGGATATGTTCCCCAGACGATCCCTCACCATTACTTCATACGTGCCGTTCCCGGCAACCTCAAGAAAGGAATCCGATGTCCAGGTCTTTCCGCCGTCGTAGGAATAGGCCGTATCGGCAAGACCGCAGCCAGGAATCCTCTCTGTCTGATTTGTTCCCGCATTCTCTGTCATCCCTTTTGCCGCGGCAGTTATGCCTGTGATGCATACGAGCAGAAAAAAGCAGGCGGCCAGAAGCTGCTTTCTGAATTTCCACTTAAAATTATTATCCGGCTTTAATTTGCCATTGATTTGTTTCATCGCTTACCTCCTGAATGTGACTGTCAACATGTACCGTCCCGACCGCAGATATCCCTGCAGCAGGACAAAAAAGACCCGTCCGCCGAATCAGGCAGACAGGTCACTAAGCTTCGTTTACATTCAGTTGATAATTGGTGATATCCAGTGTATCACTCCTGCTTAAGGCTGTCAAGCGCCATCTGTCTGGCCGCAATTACCCTGTCGCACCAGGCGTCAAATTCCGGATCCTCTCTCTGCAGCTCGGGGTGCTTTAAAACATTCTGCACGGTTTCCCGGAGGCCCTGTTCCATGCTCTTTTCCGGTGCAAAACCGGGGACAAGCCTTTTGAGCTTTGAGATATCAAAGACCACCGTATTTGCCTTATCTCCCAAAAGGGAGCCGTTAAAATCGTATCTGCCGCCGTCCGCAGCCACAAGGAATTCAGTGGAAATATGGACCGCATTCAGTTTCACTCCCAAAGCATCTGCGATCACCTGATAAATCTGGTTCCAGGTCATGCTTTCCGGGGACATGATCTGAACCGCCTGTCCCAGGGCATGGGGATTGCCCAGAAGCCCGGTAAAGCCCGGGGCAAAATCACTGTTGTGGGTCATTGTCCACAGGGAGGTTCCGTCGCCGTGGATAATCACCGGCTTCCCCTCCAGCATCCGTTTCAGCACCTGCCAGCTGCCGCCGGCCCCGTGAAGCCCCAGCGGCACGGAACGCTCATCAAAGGTATGGCTCGGCCTTACAATCGTAACCGGGAAGCCCTCCTCTCTGTAAAGCTTCATCAGGTAATCCTCTCCTTCGATTTTATCTCTGGAATACTGCCAGTAAGGATTGGCAAGCGGCGTGCTTTCCGTAATCAGATAATCTGCCAGCGGCTTCTGGTAGGCCGAAGCGGAGCTGATATAGACAAACTGCTTTGTTTTTCCGCGAAGAAGCCTGTAGTCCCGCTCCAGATGTTCCTTCCGAAAAGCAATGAAATCCGCTGCCGCATCAAATTCAAGCCCCTCCAGCAGCTTGGCCGCCTTTTCTTCGTCATTGATATCCACCAGAATTTCCTTCGGCCGGTTCCACTCTCCCGTGCCTGGCAGCTGCGCCGCCAGCCCTGCGTTTCTGTTTCCTCTGTTAATCAGGTACAGTTCGTGGCCCTGTTCCAGAAGCCTTCTGGAAATCGCCATACTGATAGTGCCTGTTCCCCCAATAAATAATATTTTCATATTTCCTCCTGTCCGTCCGCTCTGCGGAAATCAAATTAATGCTGCCTAAGCCTGAATTGTACGGCCCTATTCCATTCACCTTCCGCCAAAACAAACCTGTGCTTCTTTCTACAAGCCTATTATAAACGGCTGAAAAATACATGTAAATTCTTTTTTGCCGTTTGTCCGCTGCCACATTCCTCTTACCGGTGTCTTTCTGCAAGGCAGCTTTTATCCGGGCCGCCCTCTCATTCCCCAGCCCTCCGGCAGCTTCGGCCCTCAGCTTCTCTGCCGCCCCGTTCCGCAGGACCGGGACGCCATTCCTTCCGGAACCTGGCCGGCGTGCTGTGCTCCCTTTCCCTGAAAAGGCTGATAAAATGCGAGGTCTGGTTCATGCCGCAGGCATAGGCAATCTCATTAACCGACAAATCGGAGTATTTCAGAAGCTCCTTTGCATAGGATATGCGCAGTTCAATCTGATATTCATGCGGTGAGATTCCCACATAGCGCCCGAATTCCTTGATGAGATAAAACCGATCCACATGCAGCATATCCGCAAGCTCCTGAAGGGGCACTTTTTCCCGGAAATGCTGCTCCAGGTACTTTTCTGCGGCCCTGACAAATTCGGGTATCAGAATCGCCTGCCTGCTCTCCGCCGTATTCTGTGCAATCAGTTCGGTTAAAAGAGTGCCAATCAGGCCGGAGGTCCGGACCTCTGTGGTCAGCTCTCTTTTTTGATTGATGGCTATGATCCTCCGGAGGGTCTGTTCCGTCAGTTCTTTTTCCCGGATATCCAGTATCCGGAAACCGTTTTTAACAAATTCCTCATAGTATCCCAGGGCATTCATTCCATTCAGGTGCAGCCACAGGAACTCCCAGTTCTTTCCCTTAACCGTATGGTACTCATGATGCTTCATGCAATGGATGAAAAATAAGCTGCCTTCCAAAAGCGCATACTTCCGTCCCTCATACTGCAGCCTGCCTTCTCCCGACAGGGTGCAGACAACCAGAAAAGAATTCAGATTGGCACGTTCCGTAAAATAAGGCCAGACCGTTTTGAAATAGCCTGCCTCCTGCATGTAAAAAAAGAGGCCTCTGGCGGTTCTGCTGGGTGTGGCAAACAGCCTGATGGAATCCTCCGACCAGGTATAGGAGGCCCGCTCCAGATAGTTTTCCTCTGTCTCCATATTCGCTCCCGTCTGTGCGCCTTGGCGCACCTGTGTATCAGGCAGGTCGAGAGTTTTTTTCTCGACCTTGCTCCCGCCTGTGCGCCTTGGCGCACTTGTGTATCAGGCAGGTCGAGAGTCTTTCTCGACCTTGCTCCCGACTGGGCGTCAGTATATGTTGCTTCAATCACCAATTTTCTGATATTTTCAACCAACATTCTTGGATGCAACTTTTATTTTACCAGCTTATAATCAATTTATAAAGAGCAAATATATGATGGTTTTGCTATCTTTTTAAGGCTTTTCCATCACCGGTGCCAAAAGAGGCAGGCAGCCGCCAAAAAACTATTATTTTTATAAAAGGAAGGGATTTCTTATGGAAAAATGGAACACACCGAAAAAGCCGCGCATCGGCATTTATACCATGGGGCTGAAGGCTTACTGGAACCAGTTTCCGGGACTGCGGGAACGGCTTCTGCATTATGGACAGTTCATTGCTGAAAAAATAGCTGAAATGGACGCAGAGGTCTTTTTTTACGGGCTTGCAGACTGCGAAGAAGCAGGGGAAAGCTGCGGGGAATTTTTCAATGCCAAAAATGTGGATCTGATTTTTGCCCATGCGGGCACTTATGTCAACAGCTCCTCCGTCCTCCCCATTCATCAAATATGCAAGGCGCCCGTGATTATACTGAATCTGCAGCCCACGGCCCGGATCGCGTATGACAGGACAACTACGGGGGAATGGCTTGCCCACTGCGGCGCCTGCCCGGTTCCTGAGCTGTCCAACGCTTTTCACCGCAGCGGTATTTCCTGCCATATCATAAACGGTCTTCTTGGACTGGAGCATACTCCTGACATTTCCCTCACCAATGAGAACACGGCAGCCCGCCCGGAAGCGGTCAGGGCCTGGAAGGAAATCAGCGAATGGGTAAAAGCCGCTTCCGTTAAAAGAGAGCTGTCCGGCTGCCGGTTTGGTTTTCTGGGGAATACTTACAATGGCATGCTGGATATGTACAGTGATTTTACCATGGTACAGGCGCAGACCGGCGCCCATATTGAAATTCTGGAAATGTGCGATCTGGATCGGATGCTCCGGCAGGTAACGGAGGACGAGGTAGAAGAAAAGAAAGCGGAAATCCGGGAATTTTTCCTCATCAGTGACGACAAGGCCGCCGATCCGCTGGCGCAGAGGCCGACAGAGGAGCAGCTGGACTGGTCCGCAAGGGTGGCGGCCGCCCAGGAACGGCTGGTAAGGGAATACCGTCTGGATGCGCTTACCTATTATTATCACGGCGCACCCGGAGGCGCGTATGAAAAGCTGCAGAGCGGTTTTATCGTGGGGCATTCCCTCCTGACGGCCCGCGGCATTCCCTGCGCTGGAGAGGGCGACCTGAAAACCTGTCTCGCCATGAAAATCTGTGACATCCTGAACACGGGCGGCAGCTTCTGTGAAATCGTTACGGTGGATTATGAGGACGGCACCATTTTACTGGGACACGACGGCCCTTTCCATCTGGCAATCGCCAAAGGGAAGCCGCTGCTGCGCGGTATGGGGCTTTACCACGGGAAGCAGGGAACCGGCGTGTCCGTGGAGGCCAAGGTTCGTACCGGCCCCATCACCAATCTTGCCTGCACGCAGACCGTGGATGGAAAGCTGAAATTTATCATCACCGAGGCTTTATCCACAGACGGCCCGATTATGACGATAGGAAATACACAGACGCCTGTGAAATTTAAAAAGGATCCTGATTCCTACATGGATGAATGGTTTGCCGAAGCGCCCACGCACCATTTTGCAATGAGCGTCGGGTATAATGCGGCGTTGTTTGAAAAGGTATGCGTGATATTGGGGGTTCCCTGCGTTATATTGGACAGATAATGCTGCATTTTATGACTTCAGATTTTTGCTGTCATGATTCGTAACAGACTGTAGATGGGAAAGGAAATTAATTCCGGCAGTTACTTTTTCGGGCGGCATGGAATACCATAATTTTCCATATTAAAGCAGGCAGGCGGGGAAAAACACTCTGCCTGCCTTTATTTTCCTGCATTTCCATATAACTTTAGAAGTCCGCTGCAGAAATTCAGGGAATATTTCTATTGTATAATAAATCCTTTTATTATAAACTAAGGAAAAGATACCTGAATATGGCATACCTGCATTCCATAAACTGACGAAAGGAGCATGTATGGAATCCAATCGTCTTATTTCCCGTTTTCGTAATTCAATTGCCTCCCAGTCTATCCGGCGTGGGCTGACCCTGGCTATCCCTTTTCTTATCATGGGATCTTTTTCCCTGCTTTTCACGAATTTCCCCAATGACAGCTACCAGATATTTATTAAGAAATGCCTGGATGGTTCGGTCATTGCGCTGCTTGATACTTTATACGAAATCAGCCTGGGCTCGCTGGCTCTTATCCTGTGCGTTACCATCAGCCTTTCCTATGGGCTTCTGGCCGAAAGGGACACATTCCTGCTTTACCCTGTTGTTTCTGTGTGTTCCTATCTGGCATTCTGCGGCGGGCTTGAGGCGCATGAGGATTATATATTCAATGCGGAATGGGTGTTTACGGCCATGTGCATCACACTGCTTTCCTGCATCCTTTTCCGCCGGGCGCTGAAGCTGAGCAGCCGCTTTGACAGGCTGCATACCACGGGCGCAGAATATTTATTCAATCTGTCCATCCAGAGCCTCCTCCCGGTTATCCTGAACCTTGTTTTTTTTGCTGTCGCAGGGTACTGGCTGCGCACTGTCTGGGGGAGCAGCAACATCACTAATTTCGGTTCTTATCTTTTCCTCAAAATATTTGACAACTCCAGCGATAATTTACTGGGAATCCTGCTTTATGTGATCATTACACATACTCTCTGGTTTTTCGGCATCCATGGGACGAACACGCTGGAGGCTGTTTCCAGGCGGCTGTTTGAACCTAATGTAACTGCCAATCAGGCACTGTTGCTGGCCGGAAGCGCACCCACGGAGATTTTTTCCAAAACCTTTCTGGATACCTTCGTGTTCCTGGGAGGCTGCGGCTGCGCCCTGAGCTTCGTTATTGCGTTATGCCTTGTCTCACGTAAAAGCCATAACCGGAAAATCGCATATGTTGCGCTGCCCTCCGCTGTTTTCAATATCAGTGAAATCGCCGTGTTCGGTTTCCCGATTATTTTCAATTTCACTATGGCAGCCCCTTTTATCCTGACGCCCGTTGTCCTGACCCTTGTCAGCTTTCTTGCCACTGCCTCCGGACTTGTACCTGTTGTAAGCCAGTCTGTAGACTGGACGGTTCCGTTTCTTTTTAGCGGCTACAAGGCGACTGGTTCCATTGCCGGAAGCTTTCTGCAGCTTGTCAATCTGCTGATTGGGATTTTGATTTATATCCCGTTTATCAGGCGGAGCGAGAAAAAGGAAACCGCTGAATTCCAGAGGATTGTGCTGCGTATGGAACAGGATATGGCTGATGGTGAAAAAAGCGGCGTCCTTCCCGTATTTCTCAGCCCCAAATATCCTTATAACTATTATGCCAAAACGCTTTCCCTTGATCTGAAAAACGCGATAAGACGCGGCCAGGTGGAGTATTTCTATCAGCCGCAGATCAATGCGGACGGAAAGCTGCACGGAATTGAAGCTTTGCTTCGCTGGAAACATCCGGTCACCGGATACATCGCCCCTCCCGTGGTATGTATGCTGGCTTATGAAGGCGGCTTTTTAAATGAACTGAGCAGCTATCTTCTGCACCTGGCCTGCCGGGACGCCCGCGCCCTGGAACCCTTTTTAAAAAATGACCTGTTCCTGTCCGTCAACATTTCTGCAAAGCAGATGGAAGAAAACGGCTTTTTTTCTGAAGCCTGTGATATATTCAAAAGCTATCATCTGGAGCGGGTACACCTTGTTCTGGAGATTACGGAACGGTCCGCCATGGTGATTTCCGATTCCCTGATGGCGGAAATGAACAGTCTGCAAAGCAAAGGCGTGAACTTCAGCCTGGACGATTTCGGCATGGGGCACAATTCCATCCTGTATCTGCAGGAAGGCATTTTTAATGAAGTCAAGCTGGATGGCAAGCTGGTGTCCCAGCTTCCGGGCAATGAGCGTTCCGGTGAAATTATTTCAGGCATTATACGAATGACCGAGAGCCTTAACCTGCGCGTCCTGGCAGAATATGTTGAGACAAAGGAGCAGCGCGATATGCTGGCGAAGCTGGGCTGCAGCCTTTATCAGGGCTATTACTACAGCAAGCCGCTGCCTGTCGGGGATTTGATGAGGTATGTGGGCGGGAAAACGGATTAGACGCCTTTTTAAATAAGTTCCATCGCATACAGCCTGGCCGTCCTGCTCCCCCAGGATGCTTTGGAATGAATTTCAGACGCTTCAAGGTCCTGTTCAACGGAATACGAAGCATCTGCTGGTAATTTCCCGTCTCTTCCCAGCCCTTTTCCCAGCGTCCGTCCCCCTCCTCCGCCCAAATTTCATAGGCGCGAAGTATTGTGCCCGGCACACGGGCCGGACTGTCGTCCAGAAAAATATTACATTTCATTGATCAATTTCATATATCCAAGCTTTTGCACTAAAATCTTCCTCAGCCCTTCCATACTCCGCGATCACCCTGCCTCCCTTCAGGAACTCCAGGTCTGTAGTCTCTGAGTTTTCAAAACGGTGCAGAACTGCCAGGCAACGGCTGCCAAGCTGTCTGATAACCAATTGCGAACCCGTTGGATGATTATACTGTGTAGTACTGTATTCACATCTTACCGTGACGCCACTGCGGATAATTTCCGAAGCCATCCCATAAAAATCCATTCCCTGCTCTACGAGCTTCCACTGTGCCTCTGATAAGTCGTAAATGTCACCGCTCAGGCACATCCTTCCCAGGAAAGTACTGGCAATAGAATAAAAAATTCTGTTGTCACTGTCCCCTGCATGCAAAACCGCCCATATCTGGCTCTGTTCCGGACGTATCACTCTATGCATATTGGCAGCGATAAGAGGAATTGCCAACGTTTCATGCGCATCGGAAAAGCTTGCCTGGGATACCAGTTCCATCATGGACGGCTCTAACCTGTGGCCTCCGCTGGAACAGTTTTCTATAACTATTTCCGGTATCTCTGCTTTTATTTTCCTGAAGAATTCTTGTGTTGCCTGTACTTTTTTCCGAAGATTTTCTCCCATGCTCTCCGGCCCGTCACATCCCATGCCAATCGTATCATTATAGTCCACCTTCAGATAACCAAACCCGCATTCCTTTAACAGCTTAATCACTTTACCGCCAAGATAATTGATCACCCATTCATCTTCCATATCCCAGAAGCGGCGTTCCCCTACGGTTAACGGTACTCCATCCTTTAAAAGCAGATGCTCCTTATCCTCATAATGCTCCGAATTGGCGCCTACGGATTCCATTTCAAACCATAACCCCGGAATCATCCCGCAGGAACGTATGTAATCCGCAATCTTTTTCAGCCCTCCGGGAAATTTATCCTCATTGACACTCCAGTCTCCCATACTGTTCCACCAGCCCTGGCCTTTTCCATACCAGCCCGCATCAATGACAAGATATTGGATTCCTTTCCCTTTCAGCTTATCACATATCTTTTTTATATTATCGTAACTCGGATTTCCCCATGTGGTACAATACTCGTTAAAAGCAATTCCCATTTTTTTATCGACATCCGATATTGCAGGTTTCTGCGCCTTAACAAGCTTATCGCATACTTCATATAATGTATTTCCCCCGGCAATTACGGCTTTGGGAGTCACAAACTTTTCTCCGGGGCTTAATTTTTTAATCCAGTGGCCAAAATCCCTGTCCGCAATCCCGCCTGCTATGGTAAGCGTATCATCATCCTTACATAATATTTCGATTTGCCAGGAGGAAGGGCAATATAACTGAATGCCTAAAAATTCCTGTTTTTTGCTGTCTTCCACAACCAGAAACGGGAAATATTTACGCACCGGCATGGAACCAACATTTCCGAATTTTTCCACTCTCATCCCACAACGGTTCCATGATGGTTCCAAATGCAGTTCTTCTATGGATTCCGTCCTCAGTTTTCCTTCCGCACTCCAAAAAGACTGCAGCCTGTGTATCCTGTCTGCGTTGATCCCCCTGATCGCAAATGATGACAGCATTTCCAAAGTAACGGCTTCAGCGCTGTCATTTATAAATTCCGTACTTACTTCCACAGCCTGACCCGCCGCTTTTTTATGAAGCACAATGCGATGCTGCCTGTCATCGTCGTACACAGCATCCGGGCCCATATCTTCCACTTTGCGAAAGGCCGCCGCCGACTGGCTCCCGCACATGGTCAATCCATTGGAAAAGCCTGCGCCATATGCATCCCCCATTAATTTTACTTCCGTATAATATTCCATCCCCATTCACTCCTTCTTTTATTCTATGCTTCCATTATAAATAATCTGCGCAGATTTCTTTATAGAAAAAGACGACAGCTTCAGCACGCAGATGTCGTCTTAACACATATTTGTCCCCAACGTTTCCCCACGCTATCCACAAAGTTATCCACATTATCCACCGACATATCAAGATATCGTATGGCAAAAAGGCTGTTATCTATATCTAGTGGCTGGTTTTTGTGGATAACTGAAGAAATTATACATGATTACATAATGATATTTCTTCCGATTAATAAACAGGAAAATAAGCGACAGTACAAATGCGGAAATCTCCGCCGTCACTTCTGCCCACCAGATACCTTCCAGTCCCAAAAGAAGCGGCAGGAGCAGCACGGCTGCAAGTTTAAAAACAAATGTCCGCAGGAAAGAGATCACCGCTGATACGCCGCCGTTATTAAGAGCGGTAAAAAGGGCTGATGCAAAAATATTGAATCCCATAATCAGGAAGGAAACACCTGCTATCCTAATCGCATGGACCGTCATTTCAAACAGCGTTGGATCATACCCTACAAAAAGCCTGGAAAGCGGTACTGCAAAAAGCTGGGCAGCCACCACCATACCGCCTCCAATTGTTCCCGTCAAAACAACACTTTTTTGAAACAGGTTTTTCAATTCCCCATGTTTTTCCGCTCCATAATGATAGCTTATAATCGGAGCGCTCCCCATGGAATATCCAAGGAAAATTGCGGCAAAAACAAACTGAACATACATAAGAACCCCGTAGGAAGCAACGCCGTTCTCTCCAGCATATTGGAGTAATTGAAGATTATATAGGATTCCCACCACAGAGGAGGTAACGCTGGATACCATCTCCGAGGCTCCATTTGCACACGCATTGATGATCGGCCTTATTTCCTGTCAGTGTCCTGTTCCCCAAGTGTCTTTGCCACCAGGGCGCTGCCGCCTGTTCCAAGCATAAATCCAACGCCGCCGAAAATCATATCCATTGGCATAATCAGATTAATTGCCGCAAAAGCGGTCTTTCCAACATAATTAGACACAAATAAACCGTCCACCACTCCATATACAGAGGTAAACACCATCATAATAATGGATGGAAATACAAACTTTAACAGTCTTTTATAGTTAAAATGGTCTGATAACTGAATTGCCATGTTTTCTAACCTTTCTGCCGAAATTCTACAAGTTCTGCAAGATACGGAATAATCGCAGGAATGTCTATCCCTTCCTACAGGCTTCAATCACTCAGTTTTTCTGGGTTTTATGACAATATAATTTTTCTTTTTCAGAAACATAACCAAACATAACAGAAAAGCGGCTCCTGCAATCCAAAAGAATGTATTGGATTTATTCTCTTTCTTTTTCATATTTTCAGTCCTTTCCACTGTCTCACATGATACGGAAGAAACTACTCTTGTGACGAAGAATATCTTTTCTCGTATTCCTCCCGCATATATTTATTTGTTTTTCTGAATAACAATAAAAACAGTTCTCTTTCTTCTTCTGTAATTCTCGAGAAGGCGGCCTTTTCCACCTCATAAGTTTCCCCTATGACTTTAGCGCAGAAAATACGGCCGGCTTCTGTAAGAACAATATTTTTCCGATTCCGCGTTTTCGGAACAGTCTCCAGCATAATCCATCCTTTTTTCGTCATGGCTGAAATCGAAGAATTGACGGTCTGCTTTGAGTAATACCAGTTACTGCACAGCTCTGTTTGCGAAACAGGACAGTCATTATAATACAGAATATATAAAATCCAATATATACTGTCTGAAAGCCCATAGCTTTGAGCAATATCATGATATAGCCCGTCGCTTTCATTACAAAGCTGATTAATTTCCATTATCTGTTTTTTCAATGTATCCATATTTTTGCTCCTTTCATATGTGTCCGATTTCGGATTAGTTTAGTATAGTCCGGATTCAGACACTTGTCAATTAACTTTAGAAAAAAGTAATCATTAAGCGGCGTTTTCATAGAATCTCACACGGTCAACAGTATATTTTCTGTTTTTACAGTTCCTTCCAATCAATTGTGCGCGCAAATTATGTCTTATAGTACGGAACTTTTCCTTTACCTTTATTACATATAGAACAGGCATTTGTAAAATTTCTGCTTACAAAATAAAAAGAGGTGAAAACCACGCAATTTTGCGGGTTCCCATCTCTTTTTTCCCTGCAGCTGTCAATAACTATTATAATGAATAGAACAGTACTGCCTAAAATTTATTCAATTACAATCTCATAAATACAGGAGAGTCCATCCCTCAAAAAAGAGCGTTTAACTTTAGCACCTACTTCTTTTTCTAAAACCCTGGAGAACATTTTACTGGCATAATGGGCTGAACAATCGCAAAGTATCGTGGATACTTTACCATGAGCTGCTGCTGTTATCGGACATACACAGAAGTCCTTATTTTCATCAACCATGATTCTTTTATTGTTATTATCTATTTGGATAATCCATCCATACTCCCTCTGTAGGAAATCGGTAAAACCAACTAAATCTCCAACATATTTCTCCAACAGGCAATCCATATTATTAACCCTGTAATGGAAGCAGGCACATTTCTCCAAACAGGCCTGACGTATTTCTGCCGGACAATTATTTTCTAATCCTTCCAACAGGCAGGCCGCCCATTCAGCATGGAAATTCTCCATTTCATTTTTCTCCTTCATCAAAACAGTTTCCTACATCTATACCATTTTTATTTTACTTCAACAAAATATTAATATAAATGTATATAGTTGAAAACAACATGTATATTCTATCATTTTCAGGAGTTATTGTCCCTAAAAACCGGGTAGTTCAAGGCTCTGGCTGCAAGCCATACTGTCGTTTCATAATATTTCTACGATTGTCAGTGTATGTATATTATTTTTTTATTCTTCCGCCATCCATACCCTCATCTGATTAACTCCCCGGTTTCCCCATGCAAAATAGGGAATAGCCTTCAGCATGATCGACATGCCAACCGGCTTTTCTTCTGAGTACAAACTCCCATCGCTCTTCATTAGAGTTCCTTCTCCCTCCAGCAGCACCATTCCCTTCAACAACCCCTCTTTACAAGTTTTTACTGCAAATACCGTCTTTTCCGGAATCCGCAGTTCCTGTAAAGGCCACGGATTATCCTTTCCTTCAAAGCAATATACAACAGGTCCTCTCATCAGCGCGACACAATTCTCATTTTCCCTGACTGCAGTATTACAATAGATTTTTCTCACAGGCATAGGAAATTCAATACTAAGGTGTTCTCCATCCCTCCATTCTCCGGAAAAATACAGATAACCGTCTTTTTCCTCGACTTTCTTCTCTATGCAGTTCGATATATCATCACCATTCAGGCGTATGATTTTCTTTTTTACATAGGAAGGGATTCTGACAGCGAAAGTAAATATAGTATCCTGCTGTCGGGGATGGATTATATATTCTACCTTTCCCTCCCATGGGAAACTGCTTTCAACATCGATTTTAACCTTATCCAGTTCTGCACTGCCTCCCACATACAGATGAGAATAAACCGTATCCTCCGATTCACTCCAGGCATATTCCCCCAGGGACATTACCAACCTGACCAAATTAGGCGGGCAGCATGCACACGCATACCATCCCGTCCGCTGTAAACGCACATGCTTATAGCCATGGAGTACGCCGGATACTCCCGGATTTACTTCCAGGGGATTCACGTAAAAAAACTTTTTCCCATCCATCTGCATGCCGCTTAGAATCCCATTAAAAAGTACCCGTTCCATAATATCGGCATATTTGTTGGAAGGACTTATATTCAACATTTTTTTTGCAAAAAAGGCCAAACCAATAGATGCACAGGTCTCAGCATAGGCCATATCATTTGGAAGATCATAGTCAATGGTAAAGGCCTCACCATCTCCTGTTGATCCTATTCCGCCTGTTAGATACATCCGCTTTTGCGTGATATTATCCCAGAGCGTTTCGCAGGCTTCCAAAAGCTTTTTTTCCCCGGTTACCCCTGCAATATCTGCCATGGCTGTATACATATATACAGCCCGTACACTGTGCCCCTCTGCCGTCTTCTGTTCCCTTACCGGGGCATAGCTCTGATTATATTTCGTATCCTGCGGTTCTATCCCAAAATGCTCCCAGCCCCGCTTTTCTTTCTCTTCTTTAAAAAAATCAGGATTTCTGCCGCGTTCATCAATAAAATATTGTGCAAGTTCTCTGTACTTTTCTTTTCCCGTGGCATGAAACAACCGCATCAATCCGATTTCCACTTCCTGATGCCCCGGAATACCCGCTCTTTTTCCCGGCCCGAATTGTTCTGAAATATTATCAGCCATGCGCTCCATTACTTTTAGAAGCCTGTCTTTTCCAGTAACCCCATAATATGCGGCTGCGGCTTCCATCATATGACCGGCACAGTATAATTCATGGCATTCCTGCAGGTTCTGCCACCTGTGTTCCGGCTCCTTGACAGTAAAATAAGTATTCAGATAGCCATCCGGCTGCTGTGCCTTTTCGATCACCTCTATTATTGCATCAACTCTTTCCTCCAGGGCCATGTCAGGCTTTACCGTAAGGGAATATGCTGCCCCTTCAAGCCATTTTGCCACATCGCTGTCCTGAAATACCATTCCATAGAATTCCCCTTCTTCCAGTCCTGCCGCAATACGGAAATTAGCAAGAGCATGGCTTTTTTCCACGCCTTCTATTTCATCATTCAATATCTGTTCCTGAAAAGGGATAACCACATCCACAATCAGACGTTGTTTTTCAGACCAGAACCGGTCTTTTACATGAACCTTTGACAAATTTACATCCTTTATTCTATTCATCTTTATCCTTTCCATCTGACTGGCTTTTCACAATGTATCTGGGGATTGTTACCAGCCTATGACTGTTTTCTTCAGCCGGAATATGTTCTTCAAACAGAATTCTCTGTTTTTCCCCTTCCTGAGGAATGGAATATAATTTCAGAAGCACTCCTTCCCGGCACAACGATGTCATATCCAACTGGATTTCATTTTCAATAACCACGATTTCATTTATACAGCCGCCTATTGTCTCCACCTTCCATCTGTCCGGCACATGGTAAAAACGTACCGACAAACCATCCTCAGGCGAAATCCTTTCTTTTCCATCTTTTCTGTCAACACTGCAACCCAGGCCGATTATTCCAAGTACTGAATGTTCCATTACTATGGAACATGCTGTACGAAGTGCTCCGAAGAAACCAATCCCGGCTTCCCCCGAAAGGATGACACAGCCTTTGGAAAGAGGCATTCCCAGTTTTCCATTCTCCGGTCGGGCGCTGTTTTCCGGCGGCTGTCCCGTATGGTTAATGAGCGAGGCAATAGTAATCCATCCTGTTGCCCCCTGATTTTCCCTGTCAGGGCTCCAGTATCCGCCGGAATTATAAATAAGCCATCCGGAAAGACTGGCGCCATAGTAAGACAAAATCCAGTCCTCATCAATATGTCCCTGATCTAACGTATAATCCAGGATAGGAAAGGCGCCCAGCTGGGTCATATAGCTGCTGTTCCAGCTTGTGTCACCGCCGGCCCTCAAATCTGTATTATACAAAAACCATATCGGCTGCTTTCCCCTGTTTGAATAGGAAGCTTTTGCAGCCGCCCTCATAATATGTTCACTGCCGATTCTCTTTCCATATGCATATACTGCTTCAAATGCTGTTGAATCATAAACCATCTCCGAGCCGAATGGAAATTGTTTGGAATTGAAATAGTGGGCCTTTTTATCAAAAATGGCCGCCATTTCACACGCTTCCTGGACAAACCCCTCTTTTTGCAAAGCCTGTGCCAGGTAAAGGGGAAGCGTCATTTCTCCCATATTTCCAAATTCACTGGCTCCCACACCATGAGGGAACATCCAGTAATTAAACATCGCTTTGGTATACTCATACGCCATCTTCAGATATTCCGCAGCTTCTCTCATCCAGCTGTAGTGATGCTGCTTTTGTATCCGGTACATGTCATACATCACATTGATTACATGAACATAATTAAAGGCCCTCCAGACATCATCAGCTCCGCGTCCTGCCCACGGTTCAAACATTGTATACCAGGGCACCATCCTGTGGACACGCCAGCCTGGCTGTTCCGTAAGCCTCTTAAGAATAAAGTCCTCTACATAAGCATTCAGCACTTTTACTTCTTCTTCAGATGCCCTGTATACATTTTTTTCTGCCAGAAAAAGTCCGCTTGCCAACCCTGGATCATCACTGCCGCCGCGCCACCAGTCCTCGAAGTAAGGATTGAAGGTACTGTTAATTCTTCTTTTATTCACCATATCCCACATCAGCAGCCCATGATAGCAGGGATCCTTTTCATTGGTTTCCAGATGATTCTTCGCAACAAATGCAGCATGCCTGTCGATCATGTCCCTTACAGGTTCCGTTATAAAAAAACAGTAGGATGCTATGTTTCCGTCTTTTTTTACCTGAATCCTTCTTTTGCCGTATGCGCCGAACCTGATGCGGTTCACTCTCCATCCCTTCTCTATTCTGCTCTCAATAATGCAATCCTCCGGCCCGAATACATCTACCTGCGCAGTTACAGGACGGGTCATCACATAAAAATCTTTATTGATGGGTCCTACCATTCCCGGAACTGCCTTCATCGTTATCAGGGAAAGCCTGTTCAGCATATCATTAATCTGGGTCTCATTATTTATAAATGCCAGACAAAATTTCAACTCCTTTGATTCTCCCGGCCTTAATGAAAACCGATTACTGTCATCCACAGCATATGCCCTGACCAAACCTTCATATCCGAAGCCGTCCCCAAACCGCTCTCCGAATAGTTTATCCTCTTTTTCCTGTTTCAACTGTGTAAACACACCGTCTGAAAGCGGAGCCAGCAGGAGTACAGGCGCATTCCCACTTGATTTTTCCCAGTAAATATAGGAGGAATGACCGGTAATACAGGTATGCCGCATAACACAGCGATCATATTTAAAATCATCATCTATCCTGAAATACTGGTTCATAAGCAAAGGAATTGCAATCTCTGTAAAACTAATTGTATCCTCTGATATGTTTTCAAATTTTGCAGTCCATGTAACCAGTTCATTTTCAAGAAGGAACTGCATCTCCATGGAAAAACCCAGTTTTTTTCCTTCGCTTTCTATTTCCGGCCAGGTAATATCCAGGCAGTTTTCCTGACAGGAACACAGGCCTTTCTTTTTCAACCTGCCTGTGGAAAAAGAAACTGTTTCTTTTCCCAGAACTATTTTCCCTTCCAGATTGCCCAGCCATTTACAGTCATCCACATCATATTCCGGAAATTCCTCCGGAGTCAGTACAAAATCTGCCTTGAAATCATCGTAAGCAGATTTCAGTGATACGATACCTCCGCATTCTTTATCATATACAGCGGTTATTATATTATTTTTCAAATAAATTCGAACACTCATGGCAGCACCTCTGTCCCAATTTTTTCCTGTCTTATCCTGATATCTCCATTTTTCGTTGTCAGCCTTTTACCGATCCCACCATAACACCTTTGGTAAAGAATTTCTGGGCAAAAGGATATGCTATGATTACCGGCAGCGCAGTCAACACCATAGAAGCCAGTTCAATTGTTTTTGCAGTAACCTCCCCGCTTCCCATAGCAGAATTGACCAGGGCCGCCACCTGCTGGTTGGACTGCATCACCGATGCTGCCAGCTGCTCTGCGGCCTGACTTGATTTAACCAGCTTTAAGGTATAACTTCCCAATGTCTGCAGGGAAGCAGACTGTGTATAAAACAGTGTGGCGCTGTAATCATTCCAGACACCACATGCTGTAAACACTCCCAGGGCGGTCAGTACAGGTTTGGACAACGGCATTACAATGGATGCGTAAATCCTCAGTTCATTAGCACCGTCAAGCTTAGCCGATTCAAAAAGGGACTCCGGTATTGCCTTAAAGTTAGCATTGAATATAATGACATTATAAAATCCACCGAATAACGCTGGTATAACATAAACCAGATAATTATCGTAAAGCCCCAGCCAGTTATACAGCAAAAAGGAAGGGATAATTCCTCCGCTGAAATACATGCTGATAAAGCCCAGTGTCGTATAAAATTTCTTTCCTTTCAAATAGGGTCTTGAAAAACCATAGGCAAACATGGAAGTAATAATTGTAGAGCATATTGTCACAATAATTGTCCTTGTTGCGGTGATCCAAAGCGCTCTTAATATGTCCGAATCTCCCAGAACTGTACTCCAGCTTGCCAGCGTAAATTGTGACGGCCAGAAGAAGGAATACCCTTTCACCAGCTCATCTCCATAATTTAATGAATTAATCACGGCAAACCATATTGGATAAACCGTAATCACCATTGTTATACACATTAAAACCGCATTGATAATATTAAAGAAACCGCGTTCTGACGGCTTTACACTTTTTACTCGTTTTTTCATTTCTGCTCCTATCTGCGCACCCGCGCATTCTTGCTTCTTTGAATTAGAACAGCCCCGAATCTGTAACCTTATTCGACAGTTTATTCGCCCCTACCAGCAGTATAATGGCAATTATTGATTTAGCCAGCGTCACAGCCTGCGCCATACCAAACTGCAGCTGTCCCAGACCATATTCATATACATAGGTGTCAATAACCTGGCTTGCAGAAATATTTAAAGAATTCTGGAATACATAAATCTGTGTAAAGTTATTATTCAGCATACCGCTGATGGCAAAAATGACCATAATCATTACGGTAGGTTTAATACACGGTATCGTGATGTACCACATTCTCCGAAAGCGTCCGGCCCCGTCCATCATGGCGGATTCATAGAGCTCCTGATCAACCCCGGCTATGGCCGCAATATATAAAATGGCTCCCCATCCCAATTCCTTTAACAAAGAAGTAACTGCTGCTATGGCCCAGAAATATTTAGGTTCCGCCATAAAGCCCAATGGTTCCCGGATAAGTCCCAAATTCATAAGAATGGTATTTAAAAAGCCATTATCTGTACTTAGCAGGGTCATAAACAAGCCGCCGAATACTACCCAGGAAAGAAAATGCGGCATATAAGTCACCGTCTGAATCAGAGATTTAAACCTCGTATTTAATACTTCATTGAGCATCAATGCAAAAAAAAGCGTCACAGGAATACTGATCAGGTTGTTAATCAGGTTGATCCCCAGCGTATTTCTTAACATTGGCAAAAAATCATAGTTTTGAAAAAGTATTTTAAAATTTTTAAAATTGTTCCACTGGCTGGTAAAAATACCGGCCACACCGCTGACAGGCCGATAGTCCTTAAACGCAATAAGTATTCCGAACAAAGGGACAATGGAAAACAAAAGAATGAGCGCGGTGGCCGGAAGCATCATTCCATGCAGCTGAAGCTGGGTATTCCTGTCCATTCCATACCGATAATTTCTTTTATTACTCTTTTTCATTAATTTTCATCCTTTTTATATAAAAGTACGGGAAACTTACCTCAGATTAATATGACTGGAACTGCACAGAATGTCTGCCGGCAATTCCAGTCATATTCATTTGCCTCATACGGCTGTCCTTAATTTCTGACCTTTGCTTCCTGCCTTTAATGTCTGTTAATATTGCAGTTAGTCAGCGTCTCTCCATAATAAGCGCACTTTTCCTTATAAGCTTCATTATAGGCTTCGTTGAGTGCCTTGATTCCCAGCTTATCCAGCTGGCCCAACAATGCCTCATACTGAGTCTCAAATGCAGCATCATCCTTCGTCATTACAATTGTAGATATCTGTCCCTTCAGATAATTATCAATTTGGGATTTACTGATTCCCAGATCACTTGATGGATCAATCAGGGTATCTGCAAAAGTAATCAGCGCACCATTATAAACCGTAGTCTCTTCCATTCTTCCCAGAGCAGTATTATTCAGCATACCCAGATAGTCCTCGGAATCCTCTTCCGGCGCCGGATCCACATGGTTAAAGAAATCTGAATTATGGAACGGCCAGTAAGCTGTCAGACCACTGTTTGCATAATCCAGTTTTTTCTCTTCCCCCAACTCAGTTTCAACATAACCGCCCTGTTCATCGAGCGTATAGTCCACACCTTCCTCACCATATACACAGAAGGTAATGCCCTCTTCGCTGCTCATCCAGGAAAGCCATTTCGCAATTTTTTCAGGATGCTGGCACTTCTTGGATATAAAAGTCTGAATCCAGCCGGTTCCCGCTTCGCTGTTTTTAGGAAGCGCAGGCAGAGTCCCCTCCCCTGACAGAATCGCTCCTGTAGATGACCAGGTAGTTCCTGTCCAATCAGTATTTGCATTTGTATTCGCCTTATTTCCGATAAAGCACAGAACACGCCCGCTGGCAATATAGGATTTTACGCTTGCATTATCCACTGTGAACTGATTGGGATCAAGATAACCTTTATTTATACATGTATTCAAAAATTTCAGAGCATGTTTGGATTCCGGAGCCTGAATCCAGTCCTGATAATTTCCCTCATCATCAATAGGCATGGAACCAAAAAAATATTCCAATGAGCGCAGTGTGGTGTCCTGATATGTATTTCCGTCTACCAGAAGAGGAATATAGCTTGCCCCATTTACCGTTTTATCAGAATTTTTTACCATCTCAAATGCTGCCAGAACCTGCTCTTCCGTCTGCAGATCTTCATGAGTAAGGCCAAATTCCTTCAGTGCTGCATCATTCCAAAGAATTCCATTGTTCTCCCCATATTTATTATTCCAATCATAATACTCGCTATAAGGTGGATACAGCTTTCTGTTATCAGGGGAATTCTGGTGGCTGGCATAAGCATACCAATCCCCGTCACGCTCTATCAGCAGTTCCTTAATATCCTCCGCATAGCCGCCATTAAGCAAATGGGATTCAGGATCATACTTTTCTAAAAATTCCTCAAGCTGCCATACCTGCCCCGAATCCACAAGTTCTTTTATGGTTGCTGAATCTGTAAGGGACATAATATCCGGGAGATTTCCATTTACAATCATCAACGCAAGTTTGGTACTTCCATCCCCTGCCGGAATATTCATTTCAAACTCCAACCCTGTTGCTTTTGTGATTCCTCCTGTAATCGTTCCCTCAGAGGTATCCCACTTTGTAGGCGGATTCCAGAAATCCACATCGGAAAACCACACCACCTTATCAATAGTACTATCCGCCGTTTCCCCGCCCGCTACTGCAGTACTGTTCTCCTCCGCCATACCTACAGTCTGGTCAGTTCCTGTGCTCCCGCATCCTCCAAGAACCAACATTGCCGTAAGTCCTATTGCCACTGCCCTTTTCCATTTTCTCATAAATATGCTTCCTTTCTGCTTATAAAACCTATTTTTATTAAAACGTTTCAATTTTATTTCAAAAAAATATAGGGGTTAATTCCATTTTTCCATGCTAAAATCTTCATTTCTTGCATTTATAAATTGAAACGTTCAAATTGTTTTCATTATATGTAATGTGAATTTCTTTGTCAACATATTCTTCAAAATCATCTCGATTTTGTATATTTTCTCCATAATCACACCATTATTTATATATACATTTAACATATCAGGTGTCTTTATTTTAATAATTACTTCATTGTCTTTTATTGTTTTCTATGGTACCATTATTATAACGTTTTAGAAGAAAGGATGAATTTACCTTGACTACAATTCATGATGTAGCAAAGCTGGCCGGTGTTTCCATAGGTACAGTTTCCAACGTAATTAATCAAAGCAGGAAAGTCGCCCCCGAAACTTCAGAACGGGTAAAAGACGCTATCCGGCAGCTGAATTATATACCAAATACAGTGGCCAAAAGCCTGAAGACAAATCAAAGCCGTATAATAGGTATCCTGGCGGAGGATATCAGTGCGTTTTCCTCCGGTGACATTATTGACGGTATATGTAAATATTGTGAAGATCGTGACTATGCCGTTAACCTCTGTAATTTACGCGTAAATGATAAGGTAGAACATGAAAAGGCCTTTTTATATGGGGACCTGGAACAGTCAGAGTCCTTCAGACATAGTGTAGGTAAGTCCCTGAACCTGCTGATGACTTCCCGTGTTGACGGAATAATTTATGTTGGCGTCCACCCCAGGGATGTGGGAAACATTCTGCCCGCGTTGGATATCCCTGTTGTTTATACATACGCCTATACCCAGAATAAAGATTACTGTATTAATTATGATGATTATCAGGGCGCATATATCGCGGTTGAACATATGATTAAAATGGGACATAAAAAAATAGCCCTAATCTGCGGTTCCATTGATTCCCTCGCAGCTCACAAACGTCTGATGGGATATCAGAATGCCCTGATGGAAAACTATCTGACACTCTATCCTGAATATGTGCGTTCCGGTAACTGGCATTATGAGGATGGCTATCAAAGCTGCCAGACGCTCCTGCAGTTACCAGATCCGCCTACCGCCATTTTTTCAATGAGTGATCTGATGGCCTATGGTGCTATCAATGCTGCATTAGATCAGGGACTGATCCTTCCTGACGATCTTTCTATCCATGGCTTTGATAATCTGGAGCTTTCTCCGTTTACCCGGCCCGCACTTTCCACTGTCAGCCTTCCCCTTCGTGAAATGGGGGGAAAAACAGCAGAAGTTATGCTACAGCTGCTTAATAATACACCGCCAGAAAAACACGGGATTCTAATTCCATGTTCTCATGTAAACAGAAGTTCAGTAGCTGTATGCCTACCGGATGAATAAGAAGCCGGATTACCAGGATATCATCTATATCATGGATCCGATTTGGTTGGCCTGCCAAATTACCGCTATTTTTCCAAGCTATATAAAAAGTGGAAAGAAAGCCGGCAGATTCAGGATTTTTAACATTTTCCAAAAAGAGCCACGACAGACCCTATTCCGGTCGCCGTGGCCCTTTCCTTTTCAAAAATCTACCGTTCAATTTTCACTGGCTTTCAGCAATTCCTGCAGCTCCTTTACAGGAACATTTCTGGGATAAATTTCTTTCTTCACACAGATTGACGCCGCTGTTCCCGCCGCTTCTCCCAATTTCACACAAATTGGCATCACACGGTAACTGGAGTGCGCCATATGGGTCCCACAGATATCCCGGCCTGCCAGAAGCAGTCCGTCGATTTTCAAAGGAACAAGGCATCCATAAGGGATTGAATAATGCCCCTTCTGGGAGAATTTTTCCTGACAGCCCGTTTTATCAAGTCCGGAGCCCGTCATATTGTGTATGTCAAAATTGAAGTGTGCATCCTGGACAGCCCAGTCCTCACATTGCATGGCATTTAAAATATCTTCTTTCTTAATCGTGCTTTCCCCGATAAAATGACGTGTTTCGCGGACACCTATCACAGAGGCGCTGCTTATGATATAACAATTTTCATAGCCGTCAATATACTTTCTCAGAAAACTGACGATAGTATCCATCTGCATTCTGCACCGCCTGTGCCCCTCCGACAAATCCAGCGCGTTTGTTCCATCCATTCCAACCACATTTGTCATATTGACGGTGACCACTCCCGGAATGGTGGATCGGTACAGCAGGACATGGCCTGTCGGAAAGGGAAGATTTTCTTTTCCAAGATCCTGAACCGGCCCCTTTGGTGTAATGGTATTGGTTTCAAAGGAGCCTGGAAAAATCGCTCTGCTTTCATCCACACCGGCAATTTTAAACATCAGGGTCATGGGCTGCATGGTACCGTCCTCCTCACGCCCCTTATAAAAAGGCGCTCCGGCTCTTGCTGCAATGTCTCCATCTCCAGAGCAGTCGATCACAACCTTTGCGTTTATAGCCTCCCTTCCTGTTTTGGATTCTGTAATAATACCCTTTATACAGTTGTTTTCCACAATCGCATCCACTGCAAGCGTGTAGGTTCTCAGCAGTACCTTCTCTTCCCCCAACATCTGCAACAACACATTTTTCAACTTCTCCGGATTAATTACATTTTTGCTTCCCTGTATGTCGTCATCCCGTGAACGTTCCAGCAGTTCTTCATAAAATCCGCCCTTGGTAGCGCCGGTCCAGTGGCTCATCATTCCTATGGTCGCTATGCCGCCCACATCCCCAGCCTGTTCCACGAGCATTGTCCTGCAGCCGTGTCTGGCTGCCGCAATCGTCGCACCGATTCCCGCCAGGCCACCACCCGCAATCAGTACATCCACATTCTCAACTACAGGGATTTTTCTTTCCGGTTCTGTATAATATTCCATATTTTTCCTGTCTCCTTATATATTGTCCGTTTCAGTCGGATATCAGTTCCATCGCGTAAACCCTGGCTTTTCCCCCTCCCCAGGCGGCCTTTGGAATGAATTTTATTCGTTTCAGGATACAGCCTAACGGAAGGAAACGAAGCTGCTGATAATTTTCCGTCTCCTCACAGACATTCTCCCAATTTCCATCCCCCGTGTCTATCCAGACCTCGTAAGCACGCAGAATCGTACCAGGAACGGACACCGGTTCATCGTCCAGAAAGCTGTTGCACTTCATGGGGTATCTTTTCACACGCCAGCTCTGGTTTTCCCAGGTGTCCCGGTTCAGATCGCTGTCAAAAAATAGCCCTTTCGCAGGAATACCTGCGAAAAGGTTATCGTCTCTGCGAAGCCTGCTATGCCGCCGGCTTCCACAATTATTCAAATTTCTCCAGAACGTTTTCCCTGCAGACCGGAATGTCTCCCAAGCAATATCAGCTATCCCTCAGGAATTAAATCAGCCGTAATATTGCCCGTTCCCGGCCCACAAATATACCATAAAAAACTAATTGATATATGCTAATATTGTAAATGCTTTCATGCATCAACTAATAAATTCCCAGGAATGCCAGCGTAGGACATACCCGGGCATCGGTAATATGTATGTGCAGTTCCTTAACCGCTGTCCTGGGAAATACCGCAATCTTTTTATATCCCACTGTGCTCCCCTGATACAAAACATGCCCTTTATCATCCATAATTTCAAAACCTTCTATTCTCTGACTCATACGGATGTTTTCTTTCAACACCACATGGGAAACACTGACCGGATGGGGAAAAGAAACTTTAATATCCGCATTTCTGATTCCATCTTCCGTCTTAAAGAACTGCTCATAATTATCTCTTCTAACCGCTTCAATGTCGTATCCCTCTTCCCAGCTGTCAACGCATATCCCGGCTTCTTCCAATAGATTACGGGCAAACACCGCCTTCAGGTAATCCCCCATTTCTTCCAGCCGTTTCACATCATTTTCATTATAAAACCAAGCGAAAGAAATACCGTTATGCCGCCGCACTCTCCTCCCTCGTCAGGTTCTTCAGCCACAGATATTTCCTATACCGTGGAAGTATAAACGGAAGCTTTACGATTTCATCAGCGCACATAAGAATGTACACTGCCATTACGGGCAAATCAAACACGAACGTCCCCAGGAGTGCCAGCGGCAGGGCAAAGCACCAGGAAGCAAAAAACACACTGATGGCGTCGTACCTGGAGTCACCGCCTGCCGGGAAAACACCACATACCACTATCGTATTAATCGAGTATGCAAACACATAAACACCGCTGAACAAAAGCATCATAATGAGATACTGTTTTGCGGTCTCAGACAGCACAAAGAATATCGTAACAACAGGCGCCAGAATACAAAGCAGCGCCATATGTATACCGCCTGTCCAAAAGGAAATATAACAGAAGCGTTTCCCGTACTCCCTGGCCTTGTCAAACATATTCCTGCCGAGCAGCTTGCCCACCATAATGCCCGCACCGGCGGAGATGCCCTTGCAAACACAGGTAATCAGTTCCTGCGCCACAGAGGTAATGGATGCGGCAGCGGTCGCATCCGAACCAAGATGCCCCATAATTAAGGAGTGCAGCGAGAAACCCAATCCCCAGGCAAGAGAACTCCCAAGCATGGGAAGTGATACCTTGAACATATCCTTTGTGATTGCTTTTGAAAACCACTTGAACCCCTGTAAATCGGGACGAAGGCTGTCTTTTTTATGAGATTCGGTGATGCACCACACAAGCGCCACAAGCTCAACGACAACAGTAGAATATGCTGAGCCGTTTGCACCCAGCCTGGGGACTCCGCAAAGACCATAGATGAGGAAAAGATCAATTACCATATCGGTAATAAGGGTTACGACAGAGATATAAACACTCTTAACAGCCTTTCCCTCAAGCTTCATCATAAGATAATAGCAATTGGTAATGCCTGAGAACAGATAGGAAAACGCCACCGCACGCAGATAGGATGTTCCAATCTCAATAAGCTTCGGTTCGGGCGTATAAATCCGCATAAGTGTTTCAGGAATGAACATGGCAAATGCAAAGAACACAAGGGATATTTCAAATGCCCATTTGAGAATGGTACAGAATATGTTTTTTACCATGGTCCTGTCGCCCTTGCCCCAATATTGAGCCAAAAGCACTCCGCCGCCGCCAACTGCCGCGCCGATAAACAGATTCATAATGAAAACCACCTGATTGGCAAGAGAAACTGCGGAAACAGCATCCTGTGAAAAACGCCCGAGCATCAGGGCATCGGTTGCGCCAATAAGGGCTACCAGCAGATTCTGCAGTCCTATCGGTATTGCGAGGGCAAATAATTCTTTGTAAAAATCTTTTTTATCAGCAGATAATATAATTCTTGCTTTCATCATCATTCCGTCCTTTATCTGATCATTATTTTAACGCTTCAAGCGCCTGGAGCAGCATATCACTGTGTCTGCGCATTGTTTCTTCTCTGTCCTCAAGTTCATACCGGTAAATCTCTACACCAATCAAAAGCGCCACATATACCCAGTACATTTTCAGCCGGATTTTTTCATTCTCACCGAACACAAACGGGTGAACCTTCTCGTATCCTTCCATCCCCGATTTTGTCTGCATCTATATGGGTTTTTGTTTTACTTATCATCGACTGATACCTCGGTCATTGCCAAATTTTTTATAATTATATCATAAGAATATTGCTATTTTTATCAATAAAGAATATTATATTATAAGTATCGTATATTATGAGGTAAATATGGGACTTGAAATATTATCGGATTTATCGGAAATTCTGCCTTATCCTATCCCCGACTTCCCGCTTTATGCCGGAATCGGGAAACTGGCAAACCAAAACCAATATACCGTTGGCTGTCACTTCCATCCTGATTTTGAATTCAATCTGGTGCTGGAAGGCGTAATGGATTATTTTATTAATGGAGAAAATGTTCATCTGGGAACTGGAGACGGTATATTTGTCAACAGCCAAAGGCTGCATTACAATTATTCCCGCGAGCTTACTCCATGCAAATATCTTGTAATTACCGTTTCCCCCTCACTGCTTCCGAAGGAACTCCCTGCGGTGGAACAGCTTATGTCCAGCAAAACAACCCCTGAATGTAGTGATTATGTGCTGTTAAAAAAGGACAGCAATAAGCCGGTACTCTCTCTTTATCCAAAGATACTGCACGAGATACAAACGGGCAACCCCAATGTCTTTCTTACACTATCTTATGTGCTGGCATTATGCGGCGCGGTGGTTCCAATGATCCAATCGGATGCTCACGGCGATATCCATGATGCAAAATGGCTGAGCCTGTACGACATGACAAAATACATCCACACGCACTATCAGTCAAATGTAACCCTTTCCGATATCGCTGCGGCCGGCAAGGTCTGCCGAAGCAGATGCTGCCAGATTTTCACCAGATATATGGGCCAATCGCCCATTGATTATCTGATTTTCTATCGTCTGAAAAAAAGTCAGGAGCTGCTGCTGAATACCGACTGCTCCATTGGGGAGGTTGCTTCCAGGTGCGGTTTTAGCGGACAGAGTTATTATTCGCAGATGTTCCGCAGGTTTTTTGGAGTAACGCCGCGCATGTATCGGAAGTGATGCTTTTGTGTATTGAAAAAAGAGCCGATAACCGCATTTTCTAATCTGCTCGCTATCGGCTCAGCGTCTTTGTGTCTGTCTCTGTGATATCGGATAAGTTCAGTTGCCGGATATTGATTAACGTCTCATGCTTACCTTTCGGACAATGCAGCGGGAACTTAACTTCATCATATCAGCGCCTTTATTTTGACAGCTTTTGTCTGCAATCCCCATTTAAAAAGCAAATATCGCATTTAGGTGTTTTTTTACAAACAGAAATGCATGATATTTGCGATACCATGCGGTAAGGGCTTGTATTGTCCGGGCTTTTTCCTTATAGAATCCACAAGGGCGGATAATCTGCTCTAATTCTTCCGTCGATAAATCCTCAATATATTCCGGGGTGAGCTGATTGACAAACATAGCGCAAGTCTTTTCTACGCTGCTCCATGTGGTGTTCTGTACCAGGACCGATTGCAGCATAACAACAAACGGGTCATCAGACCACCAGCGGGGTTGGCCGTATGCCTTTAATAGAATGTAATAAATTTCCTTTGCATTTATCATACTAATTCCTTATTATCAATCTTTTTGGCAGACAGGACAGTACACGCTGCTCCTGCCGCCAATTACAATACGGCGGAGTGCTTCCCCGCATTTTGAACAGGGCTTACCGTCCCGCCCGTAGACTTGTAAAAATGGTGTGTTGCGGTAGTCCTGCCCTTTGGTTTCCAGGTAGTCCTCCGGTGTTATTTTGTTCACCTCAATAAAATAAGAAATACACTCCGGGATAGCAGCGGCAAGGCGTTCCCATTCTTTCATTTTCAGATTCTTTGCAGGACATGCCGGATAAATCCCCGCAGTAAACAAAATCTCGTCTGAATAGATGTTGCCTATACCTGCAATTATGCTCTGGTCCAGCAGACATTCCTTCACGGTTTTTTTTCGTTTTCCCAAATGAGCGTTCAGATAACCGGCGGTAAGCTCCCTGTCAAGCGGCTCTATACCCAATTTTTCAATCCCGCTGTATGTATCGGCTTCACCCTCTTTGAGTAACCAAAAACGTCCGAAACGGCGTGTATCAGAGAACCGTAATTCCTTGCCTTTATTCAGGCTGAAAATAATATGCGTATGCTTTTCTTCCGGGTAGTCTGCCGGGGTAAACAGCAGGCAGCCTGTCATTCGCAAGTGCAGGATAATACGATCATTACTGTTTAACTGGATAATCAGAAATTTTCCCCTGCGTGTCATATGGGAAATGGTTTGTCCGGTCAGAAGCCTGCAAAATTCTTCTGCTGCGGGATTAGCTATTACTTCTGGCCGTTTTACTATAACCTTTTCAATGATAAGTCCTTGTATCTGCGGCCCAATCACTCTTTTTATTGTTTCAACTTCGGGCAGTTCCGGCATGGCTTCCATTGTCCTTTCTTGCAGATTTTTTTATTTGCTCATGGTAAAAATAGTTGACAATGACGGGAGGGGCATTAAAGTCCCTTGTCATGCTGTCATCATTTGTTACATAGTCAAGCCCGATTTCAGCAGCATAGGCTTTTAGTTCTTTGTCAAGCATTGTCCAATAGCTGCGGTTTTTACAATCGTATATTTCATGGTACAAAGGCAAAAGCTGTGCGTATTTTTCCTGTATGTACTCCATAATGACGTTTTTATAACCGCCCCGCAGGTTGAGATTCTCCAACCAGATTAGATTACATTGCGACATTGCCCGCCGGATAATCGCTTTTATATCCGTAATTCCCGGAAATATTGGGGAAATAAAACAGGTAGTACGGACACCTGCAAGATAAAACGCTTTCATGGCGGCAAGCCGCCGTTCTATCGAAACAGCATTATCCATATCTGCCCGGAAATTTTCGTCCAGTGTGTTAATTGACCATGAAACACGGGCATTGGGGAAAGTCTTTATCAGGTCTAAATCACGCAATATCAAATCAGATTTCGTGGCAATGCTTAATTTTGCACCGCTGCCTTTTAACTGTTCAAGCAAAGCTCTTGTACGCCTGTATTTTTCTTCCTGTGGATTGTAGGGATCAGTGACAGAACCGATAAATAACTCCTTTCCTTTATATTTTTCCGGATTTTTAATTTCTTTCCAATGCTTTACATCTAAAAAAGTCCCCCATTGTTCCGTATGTCCTGTAAACCGTTTCATAAAGGAGGCATAACAATATTTGCAGGCGTGGGTACAACCTACATAAGGGTTTACAGAGTATTCACAAACAGGTAAATTAGATTTTGACAAAATATTTCCTGTTTCAATTTCATTGATAATCGTTTCAGTCATAGCGTTTCACCTTTTGAAAAGTCTTCTGCGCTCCTTGTATAAGAGTGTCGTCCGGCTTTATCACTCCAAGCAGCAGCGGAGAAGTCTTGTCATGGTATTTGTAATTTTCAAATGCCTTCTGCGGGTTTTTATTAGCATAGCAATACTTACAGCCGTTCATGCAGGTATCATAAGCCCCTATATCCCGGCTCTCGATACAGTGGCAGCCCTGTCGTGTGCCTTTATGCTTTAAGTCCTTAAATAGAATACCGTTGGCACTTCCCAAAATATCAAGCGTCATACAGCCAGAAGAATGGATATGATAGCGGGAAAAATCCCCGTTTGTTCCGCAGGTCTGAATAAAAATACCGTTTTTCTCCGCAATAGTGCCAAGTCCCTGGGCCAGCGCGTCTTTATCCTGCTCAGACAGGGGAATAAGCTCCGGCATATTACTTTCCAGTTTTTTATACATTTCCACAAAACTGAAAATACAGCGGTCAATGTAAGGGGAAAGCACTTTTGCCATTTTTTCAAAAGTTTCTATATGACGTTGTACCGTATATTCTTTTGTCAGCAAGACGGGATCATATCTCCATGCAATTCGTTGTTTTCCCACCAGCCCAGCCAGTTTTATCAGTGTTTCCATGCTTTCTTCTACACCCGGGACACCCGGCTCAATATCCTTTCCGTAAGCCGTAATTGTGTAATGGAAATAGGTATGGAAACGGTCTGTAATTTCATGCAGCCGCGGCAGTATGGGCTTGTAATTCTTAGAGCAGAAAACAACGCAGTCTACTGTGTCCGGGGTCAGCTCATAGCGTGTCACTTTATTTGGAAATAATGGATTGCGCGAAAGCACATACCCTTCTGAAAAGCGGTTTAAGAGCCATTCCGTGTAATATTGGACGGTATCTGTCCGTCCGCCGGTATTGATAATCATTTTCAGATTTCCTCCGTTTCCTGATTTACAAGTAAAGTTAAATTTTTTGTAAATGTCCTTGACAGGTCAATCAGTTGTTTTTGTTCCTCTGCCGTAAACATTGACATCGCTGTATCCTCTGCCCATGTGATATGCCTGACAACCTTTTCGCAATATAACCGTCCCGCCTCGGTCATTTGAACAATTTTATTCCTCTTGTTCTCCGGCACTTCATCAACAGTAACATAGTTTTCTGCAAGCAGATTTTTAATGATTAAGTTTACAGTCTGCTTAGACTGAAATGTCCGTCGGCATATTTCGGTCTGTGTCATTCCATCCTTTGCATAAAAAAGGGTATTTACTACCAACAACGTTTTCATTAACATACCGTGGCGTTTTGCATATTCATCATATAAAGCAAACTGTTCATCTCTGAATTTACAATATAGATATGCATTTTTCTTATCCTCTTTGGTCATATCAGTCCGCCCTCAATCAATTTATTTACGGTCAATTTATTGACCTTATAATATTAGCATTTATTATTCGTAATTTCAAGAATATATTTAGAAAATGCAGCCAGACATTTAAGAGCCTGGCTGCAAAAATTTATCAATTGTTTATTGATAACAGAATTCAATTGCTTCATTATTACAAATTTCAAATGGCCCCGGTGTAACTCTACTCATTTCTCTCTCATTTCCATAGAAATCAGTATCAAAGCAAATCGGACTGCCATCCGGATTTTCATACAACATCTCAGCATGGTAACTTTTTCCGAGATCACTGCTGACAATTCCTGCGACTTTTTCTGTTTTCAGCAGTTCAGGATCTATAATACGAACCGACACTTTATTTTGTGAGGCAAGTACCTTCACCTCTAACGCAGTTCCGCTGTATACCTTCGCATCCGGTTCATGCAAACTGGGAACCGCATTATTAAAATATAAATTATTTTTCATGGATACTGGAATTGCCCACCTTCCCAGCTTGTATAAACTTCCATTTTTCTTAATTAATTCTTCCTTCTCTTCTTTGGTGTATTCCCATGGCTCTTTTTCCATTTTCCCAGGATAATTATCATAACAGCTTAAGCCCACAGGATAAAGATAGCAGCGGGAATTGTCCGGAAGCCCATCCATTGCCGGGGTATTGTCCGCTCCATCGCTTTGCCGGCGAACAAGCGGAAGATGTTCAAAAAATGTCATTGGCAAAGGTTCATTATCCGTATCGTTATCTCTGATAAAAATATTATTATAGAACCGATCATCTCCTCCGGAAATATTGCTGTAACCTGCAACAGCCGTTTCATGAGGCACATGATATGGGGTATATCGGCTAAGTTCTGATCTCAGGACAAATTTTCCGGTAAAAAGATTATGGACAAATGCACCTCCTTCTGAAAGATTTCTGAAATTCATTGGCGACAGGAACAAATTATGATCCACCATATAGGGGCCATGGCATACCTCAGTAAAAAAATCCTCAGACAGATTATCAAAAAATACATTCCGGCTTATCCTGGTTCCCTGTGCCTGCCAATCCAACCATATTCCACGATAGCATCCGTATATTACATTGCTGTAAATCCGGGTGTCCAGCGAGGCATGGAGCTTAATCCCTCCTACTTCAGCTCCATGAAAAATCCTTTTATGATGTATATTATAAATACGATTCTTGTAGATCTCACTGAAAACACAACCCAAATGTCCCACAATACCTGCCTGTTCACAATCGTGGATAATATTATTACGCACTATATGACTTCCAATATTTTGTTTATTCCAATTTCCCCGTAATGCACGGAAAATAACCTCCTGTTCCCGCTGTGTACCGCCTTTAATATGCTGCCTTGACCATTCATTCTGTCCGCTGCCCAGTTCTTTGCCCAGGCTGATACCCGTACATTTAGACTCGCAGATAATGTTATCCTCAATAATCCACCCCTTACTCCAATGAGGGCCAATAAGGCCTTCCTGTAATGCTGTAGGAGGCGCCCACTGAGGAGAGGCTTGTCGTAATATAAAGCCTCTTACCGTAATATAATTCCGTCCTTCTTTCTCCGGCCAGAAGCAATAAGGTCTTACATTAATTTCCACATTTTCACAACGCGGATCCCTGCCTCCGAAATTTGCCCATATCTTTGTTGTTTCTATACCAGCCTGCACGTACCATTTCAGAAGAGATTCCTCCGGGAATTTTGCCTGCGGCCATATCTCAGGATTGAGTAAATCATCAAGGGATGCACATTCATACAATGATTTTCCATCCAAATATACATCTCCAAGATGAGGCGCAAAAGCTCCTTCAAACAGCCAGTCTCCATATAGTTCTTCCTTATATGGATTACGCACGGTAAATATTGAATTGCTGACTTCTGTACTCCAGACATTTCCCTCTTCATTTTTCCATTCTTTTATAGGTTCCGCACCTGTAATTACAGTCTCTCCGTCTCCGGCTGCCCGATAAACAATTCTGGCTTCACCGGTTCCCCCATTTTCAGGGTTGACCCATTCTCTGTATATTCCTGCATGTACCGTTATCGTATCACCTGCCACCGCAACTGCTGCTGCACGTGATATACTTTGAAACGGATATTCTTCCGTTCCTTTCGCTCCGTCTTCTCCATTAACTGAAACATGATATTCCATAATTCTCACCTTTCCTGCCATTTTTTTTACAAATACGGCCTCTTTTCGTATACTATTTATTTTTCGAACTGTATCCACTCTAAATCGAATCTGCTTCCCGGCAAAAATACCAGTTCTGCATCATAAACGCCTGTTTCAATCAAAGGCAGATCAAAATTTCTAATTGTATATTCTGCTGCCTGTCCAAATTCCAATATAAGGACCAAATCCTCCTGCCCATCCCGTTTCAAATGCAAATGAATGGTATTGGATTTCAAATCTGTCCTGCCCGAGACAATCAGCTTCGAAGGAGCTTCTGTAAATATCATTCTATGGAATGAAACAGTTACATTATTTCCAATCTCTTCAATACAGTTTCCCGCTCGCCTGAAGCTGTCCCCATACAATGCATCACATTGGGATGCCGCCAGCTTTTCATATGCTTTTTGCCGCTCTTTAAAATAAAATCCTTTCATATGTACCTTCTGCCGGAATATAAAAGTTATATCTTTTATGCCCTGAAGGCGTTTTGGTAAAAGGAAGGTCTGTTCAAGATATGAGTTAAAAACAGATCCCCTATTATAAGTTACTGTACAAATATGTTCCGCACCTTTTTCCCCGGGGACGCCCTCCCATATTTCCACAGGGAACGGATCTTTAGTCAAGGAAAACAATGGCAGAGTAACCACATCAGAGCCATATTCCCCAAAATCCACATTAGCAAAGCGAATCTGACTTTCACCTGTTGGCGGAGTTGCTACCCCTCGTTCATTTCCATTATTTAATTCGGTATTGGAATCTGTGTAAAGCCCGCCTGAAATAAATCCATAAGGGTTAAGGCACCTTTTTCCATGTCCTTGTGCAGTAAGACGCAGTTGGGAAATCAGACATGGTTTTGCCCTTCCATTGCGGCTGATACATCGAATCCAAACATCACCATCCCCGGCTGCCGTTACCACTGCTTTTTTACCCATTGCAGTCAGTGATGCAATGGGCGATTCAATACCACTCGCAGTCGAAGCCGCCCATTCAAGATCATCGTAAGACGCATTTTCAGGAAGTACATGTGCCGTAATTTCTATTTGATTATGCTCTGGTGTCAGACATAAGCAATCCTCCTGCACAGACAACTCTATTTTCCGTACCGGGATTTCCTGTAAATCGCCGTCTACGGGTAAATCCGCTCTCTGCAACGTATTTGATGCCCCTTCTGGAACAACAGCTTTTTGTGCCTTCATTTTAATTTTCATCGGCTGCAGTCCCGGTGAAATTGCAGATACCATAATATCTCCGCTCTCATAAACGGAACCTACTACAGCCAATAATTTGCCAGAAAAAAGCCTTCTGGAGCATGTCTTATAAGCCTCAGGATCCGTACTATCTCCATTGTCCACCCCCATCAGTCGTGCTGCACCCTCTACCTTTACCAGAATACGATTAACTGCATTTTCTACAGTCCTTCCCTCCCTGTCAACTGCAGTAATAGTTAAAAAAGCAAGGCTTTTACCATCTGCAGACAATTGTTCTTTATCTGTTGTTAATCTAAGGGCCACGGGTTCTCCAAAGCTTTCCCGCACATCTCTTGCTATTTCCATCCCTTCTTTATTATAGGCAATTGCCGTCAAATTCCCAATGTGATAATGCATACTGAAATCCGCTATCAATTTTCCCTTATCCAGCCCAAGTTCCTGCCTTCCCTGAGAAACGCCATTAAAAAACAATTCCACTTCCGGTGCATTTGAACAAACACGGACATCTATTTGTTGTCCTTCGGAAAAATCCCAATAGGGAAATATATGAATCATCGGAGCTGTACGATAATCCTTCCATGCTGCTTGAAATATATAGAAGGAATCTTTGGGAAATCCAGCAGTATCTATCTGGCCAAAATAAGAATTTCTAGTATGATACGGAGTTGGTTCCCCAATATAATCCGTACCTGTCCAGATAAACTGTCCTGCTGAAAATTCAGCTCTATAGTCATTCAGTATGCATATTTCTGTACTCTTAGCTCCCCAGCTTGTCGCGCTGTTTCCTAAAGACGAACACTGCTCATCATCATCTGCAAGCAATGACTGACCGACAGGGAAATGGTAAATTCCGCGGCTCTGCACAACAGAACAGGTTTCGCTCCCGTAAATCACCCATTCCGGATGCTCCATATGTTGCTGTTCATACATCCTTTCCCCATAATTATAACCAACTGCCTGGACATATTCGGCACACCTGCGTGCGTTTTCACCGCTCATATAATTGCTGCCAATAGTCACAAAGGCGTGTTCCAAAGGATCGTGCAGCCTTACCTGACTGACAAGCGCTTTTGTCAATTCCACTGCTTCCACATCCGCATGTGTATCATAAATTTCATTACCAATACTCCAAAAAATTAAACTTGGATGATTCCGATCCCTCCTAACCCAGCTTTTAACATCTTTATTAAACCATTCACCGAAAAACCGAGCATAATCATAAGGAGTTTTACTGCGTTTCCACATGTCAAAGGCTTCTGAGCAAATTAATAATCCCATTTCATCAGCCAACTCCATCAACTCCGGGGCCGGCATATTATGAGAGGTTCTGATTGCATTTACACCCATTTCCTGCAAGATTGCGAATTGACGCCGTAGAGCATCTTTATTGAAAGCAGCTCCCAAACATCCAAGATCATGATGCTGGCAGACGCCATTGAGTTTCCTTCTTTTTCCGTTCAGCCACAACCCGCTTTCCGGCTTCAGTTCAATTGTCCGAAAACCAAAACTGTTTTCTACTGTCTGTACCGGAATTCCATCAATATATAGTGTAGTAATCAACCGATATGTTATTGGTGTATCCAAATCCCATAGCTGTGGATTTTCCACTCTTATTTCCTGATGGAAGCCTCCTGTCTGAAAGGCAACTTCCTGTCCTTCTGTATTCACGATCCTATGGTAAATCTGATAGGACGGAACATTCCCTTCAACCTCAGTATCTATTAAAACTTCCCATCTGTCTGTTTTGACTTTCCTGGGGGTTATATAAACCCCATCCGGAACAATATGGCATAGAGGACAACATAGCATCCATACATTACGATAAATACCAGCTCCACTATACCAACGCGAATTAGGTGCCTGATGTCTGACACGGACAAGTATTTCATTATCACCTTTTTTTAGATATGCAGTACAATCAATGGTGAAAGTGCTATACCCATATTTCCAGGAAAAAACTTCTTCTCCATTTATCCAGATTGTCGAATCCATATATACACCATCAAAACGCAGATAACATATCTCTTCTCCCTCAGTCGGATTATACGCAAAATGCTTATGATACCATCCATCCCCATCTTTATAAAGATCATCAACATTCCAAATTAACCAATCATGTGGAATTTCAACCTTCTCCCATTTTTTATGAGCCTCAGGCTGCGTCGCTCCAACTTGGGTTAACTGAAATTCCCATCCATCATTAAATAAGTATTTTTCTTTCATTTTTATTTTCCTTCATTTCATTATTTATAACAAAGTCAGTTTCAAGAAATTTTACCGTACTATACCCTCGCAATTCTTGCTGTTTGTTCCCCTTCTGCCTGTCCTGGCAGAAATATAAAATAAGGAGCTAAATACAGCTCCTTATTTCATTATTCACCAATTATTCATCCAACATTTCCTTATCGCCATAAACCTCTTCCCATTTGGCCTTACGTTCATCCATAATTGCCTGCGCTCCGGAATCCAAATAATTCTGATATTCCTTATCAAATACCTTATCGAATTCATTTACAGGAGCCACGATTGATTTTGTTATCACATCATTTCTTTTTTCCGTAAGCGCCTGCCCAATACCTGTCTCAGCTGCTACTTCTCCGAGGTTTACAGTTTTGTAATACACATTATCATAGGGACTATGATCGTAAACATTCATTATATATTTTGGGTCTATACCAGGGAATGCCTGGGCAAGTGATTTTAAGGTTAAGTCTTCATCTCCTAAATTCAAACCATTTAATACTATCGTATAGTCAAGATTATTCCCGGAATTCATAATATATTCCCCAGTTGCCTGAAGCATCTTGTATGAACCATCTTCCATAACTTCGTGGTTAATTCCTTCTTCGCCGACTTGCAGATAAATACGGTTTTCAGGCTTGCTAATCCAATTCAAATACATTAAAGAGGCGACGGGTTCATCATTTGTATTTGGGAAAAATACACTGAACGCATTAGGTGATCCCCAATATTTCCTGTATGTTCCAGTATCACTCTTATAAGTAGGTACAATTATATATGCCGCCTCATCGCCAACTACACGCTGTATTGTCCTTTGAATACTATCCTCTCCACCACCATAGGGAGCATTTGAATTATTACTGTAGGCACCCACATAACCAGCTTTTTTAAGATTATCTGACGTAGAATCTCCTGTTGGATAAACAACAAAATCTTTCCAGAGAAGTCCTTCATTATACCATTTGTTAAATACGCGCATGACCTCTTTATAATTTGGGAACATAAACATCTGTGCATCATAACCATATACATAAAAATCTTTATCGGTCAAATTCGTAGGAATCATTGCCTGAGCCATATCTGAAGCCTCAAAGGCAAGCTCCCCAGCCATCATATACGGAATCATCTTATCTGCCTCATCCCCCAGCAGTAAATCAGCATTATCACGGAATGCATAAAGCATTGCTTCGAATTCTTCCAGTGAGGTTGGCGGATTCATATTGAGTTTTTTCAACCAATCTTCCCTGACAAAGGTTTTCTGCCCGGTATTATTGAAAAGCTTTGCCTGAATAGACCAAAGTTGATTGGTAACCGGATCCAAATCATAGTAAAGATTTTCCTCGGTAAGCAAATCCAGCAAATCTGGAATTTTATCAATATTCTCTTCCACATAAGGAAGCAGATCAATTACACCTCCCATTTTTGCATATGATTTAATCGTAGCATTGCTATACGTCACACATACATCCGGAGCATCCCCTGCGGCCAGAAGATTATTCAGCACATCCGTTTCTGTCCAACGGGGAACAGCCACAAATTCAACTTCTATATTATGGTCACGTAACATACCTTCTTTTATAAAATTAGCAAAAACATTATCTTTCGGATCTGTTCCTCCATCATTATTACGATCATATACCTCAACTGTTATTTTTCGTGTTTCCGTGAACCTTCCATTAACAATTTCCGAATCTTGTGAAACAGCACTTTCATCATCGTTTACCGTTTCATCTGATTTCACTACATCATTTTCTGACTTTGTTGCAGCTCCGTCTCCATCCGATGATGATTTTCCCGAAGTACTGGAACTTCCACATGCAGTCAGCATTATAGCTATCAGCATAAATACAAGTATCTCTGATAGAGTCTTCTTCAAATTTTTCATATTCTCACCTCATATTTATTGTTTTTCTTTTAGTTAACAAGGAAATAACAATACCTGGAGTCTCCTGATATTTTTATAATGCTTTATCCCCCCTCATTGTCCATATTGACCTCCAAATAAGTACTCATTCCTTTACTGCCCCGATAGTGACGCCAGTGATAAAATATTTCTGCAACCATGGATAAACAATCAGAATAGGTACTGTAGCAAATACAACTGTGGCTGACTTAATCGTCTCAGAAAGGCCGGGGGTTGTAACTCCCTCCTGTATTGCTACTTCAACTGATGTTACATTCTGCAATATGTTATATAGCAGTAACTGTATCGGATGGTACTCTTCTGAATTAATCATATACAGCAGCGCATCTGAAAAACCATTCCAACGTCCTACTGCATAAAATAATGCCAGTGTTGCTAATACAGAGGTCGACAGCGGTAAATAAATACGAATCAAAATCTGAATCGGTCCCGCACCATCTATCTCAGCAGACTCCTTTAAGCTAACAGGAATCTGGTAAAAAAAACTACGCATAATAATCATGTTAAATACACTCAGACAATTTGGAATAATTAGTACTAATGGATTATCTAAAAGATGCAAATCCTTAAATAATAGATAATTCGGAATTGTTCCTGCTCCAAAATACATTGTAAAAATAATTACTGTATTGATAATTTTCTTTCCCTTTAAATTATCAAAAGTTAACGGATATGCACAAATAATCGTCATAAACATCGAAAATATCGTACAGACAATTGTAAGGAAAGCTGTCCATATAATAGAACGAATATATTTAGAATCAGTCAAAATTATTTTGTATGCATCAAAATTCAGTTCCACTGGTAATAGCATTACTTTATTTTTCACAAGAGCTTCTGCCGAACTTAAAGAACGTGACAAAACATTTAACATCGGCAGAAGACATATCAGAATTATAATTACACATATACCCGCAATTATATAATTCCCTGCTTTTGTTTTTTTTCCCGTAACCATAAACTACCTCTGCTTTCGATATACTCTACAACAAGCTAATAAATTACCAGACACCCCGCTCGCCCATTTTTTTTGCAATAGCATTCGCAGCAAACAAAAAGATAACACACACCACTGATTGGAATAACCCTACAGCAGTCGTCAATGAGAATTGGAGCCCTCTTACACCATTTGTATAAACATAAGTTGCAATCACATTGGATACATCCGTTACCATACTGTTGCTTAAAGAATATGGTCGATCAAATTCACTTCCCAAAATACGTCCAAGATTCATAATCAGCATTGTTACAATTGTAGGTTTTAAGCTTGGTAAAGTAATATACCATATTTTTCGAAGACGTCCGGCGCCATCCACAGATGCTGCTTCATACCATTCCGGGTTTATACTTGTAATTGCCGCCAAATAAATAATAGAGTTCCATCCCATGCTCTGCCACACTCCCAGCAAAACATATGTAACAACCCAATACAAAGGTTTTGTTAAAAAGGGAACAGTTCCATATCCCATATTGGTAAGTAAGATGTTTACAAATCCTGAAGTAGGAGCAAACATCTGCATTGCCAATCCTGAAATAATAATCCAAGATAGAAAATGAGGCATATAGGCAACTGTCTGCGTCAGACGTTTAAACCGCCGGAATGGTAATTCATTCAAAATAATCGCCAATATGATGGGGGCTGGAAATCCCACTGCCAAATCAAGTAAATTTAAAAATATTGTATTACGAAGAGCATATAAAAAATCTCTGTTTGAAAATGCCTTTCCAAAATACTTAAAAAGTGGATCACTCCAGTCCATTTCCCATACACTTTTTGTAATATTGTATTCTTTAAATGCAATCTGGATATAAGTCATTGGTATATATTTAAATACAATAAAAAAAGTTATAGGCAGCAGCAGCATTAGGTATAGAGTCCAATACTTTTTCATATAAATCGTAAATTTCCGCCTGTTCCCATTGCTTATCTTTTTATTCGCCAAAACACTCATCATACATTTTCACCTTTATGTTAATCAATAATTAATGTGCAGCATGAGGAAATTAGGAACCATAAAAAATCAAATTTAAGATATAAATATTGTTTTACACCAGTGTTTCTATATCAATCCATATTCCACCATTTTTAGCTGACGAATACATCGCATCTAGTATTATGCGAGATTTAATCCCTTCCTCAGGTTCAGCGATAAAAGGTGTTCCCAATCGAATAGCTGACGCAAAAGCATCACTGGCCTGTCTCCACTTTCTCTTTTCAGGAAATGGCGCCTCACAATACCATTTATCTTTTTTTCCATAACGGATCTGTTCTCCCTCAGGGCCACCACTAGAATAAACAAATGCACCAGCGCTTCCAATGAGATCAATTTTGGTGTACCAGGAAGGCACAGGATAATTAGTAGTAGAGAAATAACGCACTGAAAGCTGGCTGCCATAATCCCATTCTCCGTATCCTATATCCTCAGTCTCAATTGCATGCATCTGTGTCTGCATCATGGCACGTACTCTTTTGGGCATTCCCAGAAGATACTGCATCCTGTCGATCTCATGTATTCCCTGATTACACATGGCTCCGCCGCCATCCATTTTCCAGGTTCCTCTCCATGCGCCATTTTCATCATAATATTCCTGTGTCCGTGTTACATACAAAGATACCTGCGCCGAAAGCAAATGTCCAAACCATCCCTCATCCAATGCCTTTTTTAAAGAAAGCGTCACTTCATCCATACGCATATCAAAATCCACACCTAAAAGACATCCGGTTTCCTTTGCGGTTTTGATTAGCCTTTTACAGTTTGCTGTATTTACATCCATAGGTTTTGTCGTCAACACATGTTTTCCTGCACGAAGACACTGCTCAGAAACTTGTGCGTGTAATCCGGTGGGGACAACTGTATACATGACTTCCACCTTATCATCCTGCAAAAAATCATTTATATCTGTGCTATATTTAGCACCCAGCTTTTCTCCGATTTTTTTGGCTTTATCTTCTTTGATATCTACCACACCATACAACTCACAGCCTTCTGTTTCCACAATCTGCTGTGCACGAAAACTTCCCATACCAAGCCCTACCACCACAAATCGGACAGGATCCTCCCTATAAGTACGCGGGAATGACTTAATTTCTTTTATGGCATTCTCAACAGCTCCCATTGTTTCCTCCGGCCAATTTTTACATATATGGGTATATGTACGATATGTACTTTCCTCATGGGAAAATGGACTTCCCTCCGGATTATGTGTCTCTATGGAAACAGGGATAACACGACCAACCGCCTTCACACCGCGCAGTACACGTTCCCAGGGAACCTTAGTTCCTTCCAACTCCGATAATGCACTAACAGCCTTTACATGAACAATACGAGCATAGAGCAGACTCTTCAAGAAATATTCATGTTCTTCTGCTGAGCCACTTTTAAAATAATGCATATCATTATATACATCCCAAGCCATTCCCCACTCTGGAATTCCCAAAGCATCCACTAATGCAATGACTTCCTCATACGTTTGTCCACAGTTCTCAAAAGCCAAAATAAGGCCTGCTTCCTTCGCTCGTTTGGCTATTGGTGAGAAAAGCCGAAGGACCTGGTTCATCAAATCCGGGCGTACTGCTAACTGTCCCTGGACCTCGGCATTGTCGCCGTATGGTTGCCAGTAATTAAATGCTCTGACTAATCTGCAGTCCAGAATATTGGCAGCTCGGATAATTCCTTCCAGTTTTTCTTCTTCCTTAGCGCATATATCCGCTCCGGGGAGATGAACCTTACATAACGAGGTCTCCAGTGCACCGACCTTCAGCCCAAATGTATCCAATTGTGCCTTAAGAGCTATCAGTTCTTCTTCTGTCTGATATTCAATTCCTTTACCATTGATATTTCCCCGTAAATCCACATATTTGCAATGCCACTGAACAATCTTAGGCAAAGCCTTGTCTGTATCACAAAACAACTCATCCGTAAAAATAGATATCATCATAACATCCCCTTATTCTATGGTATTTAAACTGCTATATGTACTCCGAATATACAAGTTTCAAAAATTGTTAATTCTTATTTTTAATTACACATTATATTATCCCATCATAATTTTCTAACTTTGAAAAAAATCGCGGCTGTAATATCTATTCATTCCAATATAAATATACACATATTACAGATTTATCTAATAAACAATGATCTTACTGTACATTTTCACCACATCGACTACTTATTTATTGTAACAGGCAACAAAAAATAAAGCTTCCTGAAATGGTTCTGTTTTTTCTCATTATTTGTTGTCCTAGACTTAATCTTTACGTATTTTATTTTGATAAGATTTGGGAGTTGTCCCCATCTGTTCCTGAAAAACCCGATAAAAAGTACTGGTACTTTCAAAACCGGTCATATAACATGCATCACTTACAGCCACTCCTTCCTGAAGCATTTCCAGAGCCCGTTGGACTCTTACCGAATTAATCTGCTGATGGAGGCTGATTCCCAATTTTTGCTTCCATACTCTGGATAGATGGCACCTGCTAACACCTAAGGCGTTGGACAAATTATTTAATGATAATGGTTCAGCTATGTGACCTTCTATATAAGCCATTGTTTGTCCAAGGAGACCTGAATCCGTTTGGTTTTCCGAAAGTTCCAGTTCTTCCAAAATCCAGCCTATGATAAGACAAAAATAATTATTAATTATATTCCGGGGTATTTTATTATTTCCGTTTTGCATAATTCGTTTGATAGAATAAAGAACATCGGGATTTATATTCTCAGCTTTTAAAAAGGGGGTTACAGGATGAAGTTTATCCAATATGTGAAAGTATTGTCTTACAAGATTTGTATGAAAGATGACAAGCCAAGATAAACTTTTTCGATCGCCTATGTAACTATGTGCCGTATGTGGAAATATAACCGCCATTTCGCCTGCCCCAAGTGTATTTGAAATATTACCTATGGTAAGTGGCAGGCTGCCTTCCAACACATATATTAACTCCACATCCTGATGAATATGACAGGGAAATTTCAAGTCAGTTAGTTCCCATACTGAATAAGGTACATTACGTGTCTGATAATAAATACTCATATTATATTCCTCATAAAACCGATAATCACACAGAACATTACCTGCAATGCTTTACTTAAATGAAAACATTATCAATATTAATAACATAAAACAGGAATACTCCTTTATTTGTATCGCTTTACCATATTCTATAATTCCCACTTAATGCCAACAGTGCAAACATATACAGACAGTTATCATAATATCTCCTGCTTCCAGTTCTCAGTGGCTGCCTCCAGAACCATTCCACCCAGGTCTTTGCCACTTCCCATCCATTTTCTTCCTGTGAATTGGCTCCCAGCACAGTAAGCGCTCCTTGTGCCGTAGTAGCAAGAAGTCCTAATGGATGTAGTACATTTTTTTCTATCGGTGTACCATCCACTTCGTACACACACCTTACCGCTTCCAGATCCGTTCTTAGAAAACGCATCAACCGAAGCGGCGCTGAGCGTTGTCCATCATCAATGCCAAACCATTCATAATCCAAAGCAATATTGGCCGCTGTTCGATAGGCATCGCTATAAAAAAAATTATGACGATCGCCCCGGGGCATTGTTTTGTTCATGGGAGTTCCATTAAATTCCCCATATTCAGGACTCATGCCGGTTATATAATGACACGTTTTCGCCAGATATTTTCTGCTTGCCTCTGCAGCCTGTTTCCAGAAATCCTGATCTTCTTCATCCGCCCAAAGTGCAAACAACTCATAAAAATGCGGTAAGTGATAGGAAGGATCTGTAAAGTCACATCCAGGAACAAACAAAATCTGTTTGTTTTCATGATTCCACATGGGTTTACCACTTCTTCCGCCCTCCCCTTTATGCAGACAGGCTCTTAAAATATTTCTGGCTTCCTGAGAGTAATTGAAAATACCTTTGCCGTTTCCCCACCTGTTACCAGCAAAGAAAAGAGCCATAGCGAAGAATTCTTCTCCATCAGGAGCCGGTCCGTAAGAATTCTTTTCACCATTTCTCTTACATGACCATGCAAAATATCCTTCATTCTCCCCTGCTTCCATCCACATATAGGTTTTCGTCCATTTCCAAATACGATCAAATTCCTTCTTCATATTGAGTTGTACACACATCATCATTCCATATGACATTCCTTCTGTTCTGACATCATTATTTCCTGTGTCTGTCAAATAAGCCATATCGGACTCTGTTTCATAATATATCCGCTCTTCATCATTGCCATAGAAAAATATATTCACAGCTTCCTTTACTTTTGCTTCAATTTCTTCCTGACTTTTCCCTGTTTCCCTGAAAACATCCCTGTATTCTCCTGTATAAAATGCACGCATCCGGCTGCCTCCCATTAAAATATTTTAATAAAAATTGATATAATTTCCATGTATATACTAAGGCTTTATTTTTTAATTTACAGATCATGATTTTTAATAATATACAGCTAGTAGTAAACATTGAAAACCCTGTTTTCATTATGCTATACTGTTAAAAAGAGTTTTTGTATACTGACAATATGAAGGAGGAAACCAAGATGAATCCAAAAAACCTGTTCACCCTTACCTCCGGTCAATGCCAAAGATATCGAGTTCAGCCTGATGACTTTCCCGGCTATGACTGGTATAAAAATTATGATGAATTCGAACGTCCTCCTTTTATGGAACAAAGTACGCTTCGTTTCTGGTATAATACTCAAACTTCTTCTTTTCAGACTCACTGGCACTATGCCCACGAAATCATCATCCCCTTAGAGGAGGGTTATACCGTTACTGTTCAGAAACAAATCTGGAATCTGGAGCCCGGGGATATTTTTCTCATTCCCCCGGGAGAACTTCATTCTCTTAAGGCTCCCGAAACGGGCGCACGTTTTATCTTTTTGTTTGAACAGGATCTGTTTAATCAGTACAGTTCCTTTTCTCTCACCCGTTCGTTCCTTACAAAACCAGTTTTAATTTCGGCAGATATATGTCCGTCCATTTACGAAAAGGAAATCTCACTGATTATGGAATCAGCATCTCACTATTGGGGGAAAAGTCCCGCCAGGCAGCTTCATATATATTCATGTCTCATGGATTTTTTCGCCTGTTATACAGATTACTGCTGTGAAAATATAGCGCCGCACTCACCCAGTTCCTTGGGTTCGAAGCATAATACGGAAAAACTCAACGTCATACTAAAATATATGGAAGAACATTACTCAGAAAAATTAACACTGGATTCAGTAGCCACCATAGCCGAATTATCAAAGTTCTATTTTACAAAAATCTTTAAAAAGTATACCGGCCAGACTTTTTATTCTTATCTGAATGAGCTCCGGATAAAGGCTTCTGAGGATCTGTTAATGGATAATGCCTTTTCCATTTCACAAATATCTGCCGCCTGTGGTTTTCAAAGCCTTTCCTCATTTAACCGTAGTTTCCGTGAGCTTAAAGGCTGTACTCCGTCTGAATATCGGAAAAAATTTGAACTTGAAATGTAACTCATTCCTTGGTAGCCCCCAGTGTAACTCCTTTTACGAAATACTTCTGCATGAATGGATACACAACAAGGATCGGTACGGAAGCAACAATAGTCACTGCTGCCCTGATAGAAGTAGGGGTAATTGTATTTGCGACCTGTTGTCCATTTCCGTAAATGCTGGAAAGATCTCTTCCCGACTGCATTGCAGACGACAAAAGTTTCATCATTTCATACTGCAATGTAGTCAGATTATCAGAACTGGAGCAATACAAAAATGTATCAAACCACTGATTCCATGCACCGACAGCACACCAAAGTGCTACGGTAGCCAACACGGGTTTGCAGCAGGGAAAAACAATCTGCCAATAGCATCGGAAATGATCAGCCCCATCTACCATTGCTGCCTCAGTTAAGCTTTCAGGAAGCGATTGGATAAAAGACTTAATAATAATTATATTATAAACGTTTACGATGCCCGGAATCACATATACAGCAAAACTATTCAGCATTTTCAAATCTTTTATCAAAAAATATGTAGGAATAAGACCTGCAGAAATATACATGGTAACAAGGAAGTAGGTAGTAATAAATTTTCGTCCAACCAGTTCTTTACGCGAAAGTACATAAGCGATCATGGAACCAATTATTACCCCTATAACCGTAGATAATAATGTCCTCATTACGGAATTAAATGCTGCTGTAAGCATCTGGTCATTTTTAAATACGGATTCATAACTAAAAGTGGAAAAGACACGTGGAAACAGTTTTATTCCACCACGCAGTGTATCCTGCGCATCGTTGAAAGATACGGCTACTGTATTCCAGAAGGGATACAGCATAACTACTATTGAAAATATCATGATAAGTCCATTGATAGAATTGAAAATAATGTTTTCAAGGCTTATTCTTTTCCGTTTTAATCCGGATGTGTTATTCATAAGCTTTCCCTCCTACATCAGGCTGTTCTCGCCCAGCTTATTGGCAACAGCATTAGTGGCAAATACCAGAATCAGTGAAATAACTGATTTAAAAATGCCCGCTGCAGTAGCCAATGAATAGTTTCCGATACTCATACCATACTTTAAAACAAAAATATCAAGTGTCTGCGAGACATCCTGTAAAAGTCCTCCGCCTAAAATATAGGGCACTTCAAAGCTTGCATTCAGCACCCATCCTAAATTCATAATCAAAAGGACTATAATTGTAGGGCGAATACCAGGCAGTGTTATATGCCACATTTTTTGGAAACGATTCGCCCCGTCCAATTCTGCAGCCTCATACATAGCCTGATCGATACCGGTAATTGCAGCGATATAGATAATGGAATTCCAGCCTGTTTCCTTCCAGATATTTGCAAGCGTGGTAATCCACCAAAAGTACTTTTGATCTCCCAGCCAGAGGATCGGCTCATTAATAATGCCCAGCCCCATCAGCAGATTATTAACTGCTCCATCGTTGGTGGATAGCATATTTGATACCAGCGAACAGACAATTATCCAGCTTAAAAAATGAGGAAGGTATGATATTGTCTGCGTTACTCTTTTAAAGCCCAGAGATTTTATTTCATTTAAAAGCAGTGCAAATACGATAGCAAAGAGGAAACCAAACACCAGATTCATAAGGGACATTGCCAGCGTATTACGCAAACTTCTCCAGAACTCTATATCACCAAACAGAAAGTAGAATTGATCCAATCCTACAAATTTAGACCCAAGATAACCTTTGGCGGGCTTATAATTTTGAAAAGCCATAATCCAGCCGCTCAATGGATAATACGAAAAAATAAATGTATAGATCATACATGGAATAATCATTATATAAAGCACTTTATGTGACACGATTCTTTTTAATGTTCTTCCGGAATTCTTCATAATGCACTCCTTTCAAAATCAGATTACCGTTTTGAATGACTCATAAAAACTTAAACTATTTTTGAAAAATAATAGGAGGGTCTGTGCCCTCCTATTATTCAGGATCTATTTAGCCATCTTCTCAGCAATCTGCCGATCTATTTCTGCCTGATAGGAATCCAGATCAATTGCATTAAATTCATTCAAGAAAGAATTCCAGATGGAATCATATTCCGCATCATCTTTCGCCAGAATTAATCTCGGGAAGAACTTCATTGTTACATCCGTAATCTTGGTGTTGGCAACAGCAGCGGCACTTCCGTCTTCAAGAGACATCGCCCAAACAGGATAGTATGCAGGGCGCAATACAGGTTCAGAAAACATTTCCGCCGGATATTTTATACCATAGCCCTCCAAAAATTTCTTATCATAATCAGACTGTGAAGCTAAATATTCATCTGCAGATGCACTGGGATCGCAAGGCATACCATCGGCAGTATAAATTCCTCCCCATTTCGGGCAATAATTAAGGAGTGTTCCACCAGTTTCATCACGCTTTCTTGCAGTATCATAAACAATTGCACGGCGTTCATCTGTAAGTGCCTTTCCGCCATCTTCCGTATAATACCAGTCAGTGCCTTCTTCTCCCCACTGAAGATAATCCTGTACTTCTCTTTGGAGGATCCAATCGTAGAAACGTAACAGACGTTCAGGATTTTCACAATTTATGGTAATACCAATACCATTAGTACCGGTAGGAATACCATTTGCCTTATCCAGATACCCGTCCCTAACACCCGGATTGGTAATTGGAAGCGCCACATAGGTTCTGTCAAATTTACCGTCTGCTTTCAACAAATCCCGTGCACTACCGAAATTCCAGTTCTGATCGTAGAATCCCAAAACCGTACCGGTTGTTATTTTAGATATATACTGATCATAATCCTGCGTAAAGGTATCAGCATTAATTACACCTTTATGATATTCCTCATTCAATTTCTTGTAGAAATCATATGAAGTATCGCTTATCTGGTAAAAGGAAGTCTCATAGGTTTCCGGATCTACAAATACTGCGCCATCATTTCCTGCTCCCAACAGATTCTGCGGTGGATTCAATAATGCCCAGTTGCGCCATCCATCAGCAAGAATTTCAAATCCGGTTGTTTTCACACCATCAATTTCCGGATACTTCTTCATATAATCTTCGATAATTTTGAAGTAGTCATCCACAGTCCTGACTTCAGGATATCCTGCTTCTTCCAGTACAGCCTTTTGTATATAAAAACCAAGACCACATTCGAAGGTAGGCCCTGCCTGAGCCACATCATTCTGAATTATTCCATAAATCTCCATATTGTAGACGTGTCCATCTTCCTGTTTCAAATAATCCATCGTTGGAGAATACATGGCACTCAGGTTAGGATATTTGGGGATTTCATCTTCTAACGGAATAAATGCACCTGCGTCCATTAATTTGGGAGCCGCGTCTCCAGCAAAGATAACATCAGGATAATCTCCACCGGCGATCATAACACCTAATTTCTGATCAAGGTCCCCAACCAAAAATTCAAACTTTAGTGTGACCCCTGTTAATTCCTGAATTTTCTTTATCACGGGATTGTCTTTGGATGGTGCAACACCAGGGTCGCGGACAAATACCGTATACGTTATTGGATCATCTGCATCCTCCATTGGTACCAGTCCGCCATAATCACCATTTGCAGCAGTCTGTTCTGCATCTCCTGCTTCTGTTGAAGCCACAGCCTCCGTACCAGGCTCTGCCACCGTATTTTCCGCAGTAGCAGCTCCGGACGTTGATGGTGTTTTGGCCGCTCCGCAACCCGCTGTGGACAATACCATTACACTGGTCAATAGAATCGCACATATCTTTTTCAGTTTCATATACTTACCTTCCTTTCCAGAGCTTTACACCCTCGCCTTATTTCTATATTTATTATAAGTTCTGAAAATGGTTTTATCATTCCCTGAAACTGCCTGATAGTTCTCTTTTCTATACCAGATAAATATGCAATTATTGTTCAGTATGCAAATATTGCCTTTTCTTTCTGTATTCTATAGGAGATACTCCTACATCCGCTGTAAATTTAGATGTAAAATATTTACTTTCTTTAAACCCCACTTCCTCAGCAATTTCATAAATTAATTTGTCCGTTTGGCTTAAAAGACGCTTTGCCTCCTCAATTCTCAACTCATTCAAATACTGTTTAAAACTGTCACCTGTACTCTTCTGCAAACAACGGCTCAAATAGGAAGGACTTACAAAAAAATAATCCGCTACTTCCTTCAAACAAATTTGTTCTTTGAAGTGATGCTGAATATAACTGATTACTTTATCGGCAATTCCAGAATTTCTGCTGTTTCTTAAAGTATTGACTCTTAGAAACGCCATATTTAACTGAGCCCATAATTTTGTCTCCCATTCCTGATGGCCGATGAAATATGGACTCTCCCTCCATTCCATAGGCTTAAGAATCATATCTGCACTTTCATCTCCTTCTTTTTGAAGTATGTCAACAAGTGTAAAATAAATCCTATAATTGAGTTCCTGTATAAAAACTATATTCAGTTTCTTTCTCTCAGCTTCATTCATTATTTCCTTGAAAGTTTCTTTAAGATAAGTTAAATTAACTTCTTCTATCGCTTTTCTCATTTTATACAGTTGGGAATCTTCCTGTTCAAGCCGTTTTTCAATATTTACATGCTCTATGTTTTTCTGATTCTGAATAATTTGGCTTCCCTGCCAGAATACTTCGGTCAGCATCTGATACAAATGAGAATCATAATCACTCCGAAAAGTACCTTCTCCATATTTAAATATTAACTCATCAAACATTAACGCGCATTCTATTCCGCTTTTTTTAATATTATACAGTATATGGCGGGCAAACAATGATACGCTATATTGATACTCACCTAAATTTCCAGGATTAAGCAAATAACTGACAACACTACCTTTATTTCCAAGAAATGCCGCGTTTCCGCCTGGAAGCCGCTCTTCAATACACTCACGCATAATGGAATAAACATCATTTAAAGATTCCTCTCTCAGCAAGACGCAGTGCATCAGCAGATAGTCTTTATAGTTCTCCCGTTCCCCATCTCCATTATGATACATTTTTTGAAGCGCCCCGCTTAAATTAAGTAAAATCTCACCATCCTGTTTCTGAAGTTCTGAATCCAGCTCTGATTTCACTTCTGCTAAAATGGAAATGAGTTCTTCTTCCTCCAACGGTTTTGTCAAATAAGCTTTTGCCCCATAACGCATAGCAGTTCTCGCATATTCAAAATCACTATAACCAGACAGCATAATTGTACAAGGCAGCTTCGCTTTTTCTATTTCAATTATATACTTCAAGAACCCAAGCCCATCCATGACCGGCATACTTACATCCAGCAATATTACATCCGGTGTGTATTCCTTCCATTTCTTTAGGGCTTCTTCTCCATTTTTAGCTATAGCACATACCTGATATCCATATTTTCCAAAATCCACTGCCAATGGCAGGCTTTCCCTTATAGCTTTCTCATCATCCACAATCATTATTTTATACATATCCTACCTCATTGCTTCTGAGACATCCTTTTTCACAGGAATACAGATTTCACATTTGGTTCCTTTTCCAGATACGCTTTCAATATTAAATTGGTATCTTTCTCCATAGTAAAGGGCTAACCTTCTGTTAACATTCCACATTCCTACATTTCTTCCTTCTATTTTCTCTCCCTTCAGCATAATCCTCAATTCCTCCAGCTTTTCCCGGGACATTCCTCCGCCATTGTCTGCTACCAGCAGTTTTAAAATGTCATTTTCTACAAAAGCCTCAATTTTTATCCATCTGTTATCTGCAATTGCTCCCACTCCATGTATACATGCATTCTCTACCAACGGCTGCAGAATCATTTTGGGAATAAAACAGGCTTTTGCCGGCTCAGACACTTCGATTTCATAGGAAAATTCGTCCTCAAATCTATAGTTTTGAATATATAGAAACTCCTCTAAAAATTTTATTTCCTCCTGCAGTGTAATGATGTTATTATCCCATTCTATTAAATTTCGGAACATCTTTGCCATATTCCGCAAAACCATAGCAGTCTCTGTCTCACCCTTTACTATTGCCTTAAGCCGTATGCTCTCCAAAGCATTAAACATAAAGTGTGGATTCACCTGGCTCTGCAGCGCAAGAAATCTTGCCTGGTTTGTCTCCTTTTCCAATTCTGCTCTGGAAATCTGAGCCTTGTATTCCCTCTCTATCAGTTCCTCCAGCTGAAGGCTCATTTGATTTATGCTGTTTTCCAGGGTACCGAATTCATCCCGGCTCTCTACTGTGACCTTACTCTGTACAAAATTTCCTTTCGCAATCTCCTTCGACTGCTCTACCAGATTCACTAAACGTCTGTTTATATTTCCGACAACAGCATATACACAAACCATAGCAAAAAGCAGACATAATAAAGAAACTCCAAAGGATATCCTCCTGCTTTGACTGAATTCCTGCGAAATAGTCCGCATATCATATATTCCGCATAATATAACCGGAAACTTCCCGACATTTCGTGACAAAAGTACAGTATTGTCTTCTATTTCTTCACTGCTGAATGAATCCAAAGGTCCGCTGTTACTGTATTGGTGCGCAGCAATCATTACACTGCCTTTGGAATCCATCAGAAACAAATTATCAAAAAGGCTGCTGTCCATAAGCAATCCTTCTAAATATCCTAAGTCAATATCTATTCTTAATAAATTAACATATCTGGCATACTGCTGATAATGATCAAGCATACACAAAATGCTTAAACTACGGCTATCCGACAATTTCTGGAACCTGCTGTTTTCATGGGACACACGAAAATAGATACCCTTTTCCCCCTCAACAGGCTGTAAATTAGAATAAGACAAACTTTCATCTAATTCCTCCAGATTTATCACATTTATTTTTTTTATATGGGCACCGTTCAATAGTGTATTATTATTTGAATAAAGGAGCATATTTCCTATATGATATGGATGTAAACTGGTTTCCGAAAAGAAATTCTGTAATATTGTCTGATACTGGACAAGATATTCCAAATCGCTCCCATATTCATGATCAATACATTGATACAATGTCTCATTATTATAATATTCTTTGGCCAAATATATGGTTTCCGACAAAAAAGTATTTAACTTTTCTGCTTTATCATCCAAAGTTTCATTAATCTTCCCCAGCATTTCTTCCTGAATACGTTTTTCTGTCTGTTTGTAATACACTATGTCCTGAATCACCATAGGAATAACAATAACACATAAAAATAATATAATAAATTTCTGCGCAAACGAAAGATTATCAAGGAAATACTTAAGGCTTTTTCGAATTTTTTTCATAATAATACACTTTCTGTTTTTTGGTTGTGGCCTCCTCTTTAATTCATCGGCTACTCATATACTAATCTTAGCATATGTAATTCTAATTTTATATAGTCTTCTCCACAGTACATCGAACAGACTAAATTAATTCATATTTTTCTGAAACACATTCCATAAAAGCAATGCTGCCTTTCCTTCCAATCAAAATATTCTTCCCCATTTAAGTTCGATTTCACCAATCAGCTTTTTCAATGTTGCATCCATTTCATCATAAATACATACTATCATACTTTTATTTATCCCTATTGCCAGAATTCCTAAAGTTGAATTTGCATCGACTACATAGCTGCCAAAACAAATATCCATTGAGTAGTAATATCTACCGACCTTATTTACAAAATTTAAGACTTCTTGAATACTGTCTAATCTTAATATTCATCATATGTATCTCCACATTCCTATGTTTGATTGCATTTCAGAATAAAATAAATATCGTATAAGAGAAAAATTCTAAGCCAGCATTTCCTGCTAACTTAGAACTCTCCTAACATTTCGTGCCAAATAACAATTTTCATTCATTTATTAGAATTATTTAATTGTTACCTCAATAGTAATCAATCTCAATTCTTCCGGCAAATCTCTTTCAGCAGACATATTCAAAACAGGGAAATTGTACTTATTTATATGAACCCGATGCATCATAGTACAGCGGGTAAAATACTTCTCCCTCTCCTGTGCATGGTAAACGACCATTATTTTACCATCATCATCTACAAAAAAAGAATTATGTCCCGGCCCCTGTATTCCATCAATTGAAGAAGAAGACAGCACAGCCGTAGATATTTTTTCCCATTTAGAAGGATCCAGCAAATCCTCCTCCATTGATATTCTAAGGAACCCCACCGCATAGGTATAACCTGTTGCGGCACCCCCGGAATAACTTATATATAACGAATCATGTAAAAGCAGAGGATACGGACCTTCGTTATTCAGTGTTCCGCTGTTGTTTTCCCATCCATATACAGAACGAGATAATTCTACCGGATCGCTTGCCAGAATCCATGGTTTATTATCGTCAACTGCTGCAATAAAAAGTATTCCGCCTGTATCAAGTGGGGTTCCAAAGCCTTTGCGGCAATTCCACAAAAGATATGACTGCTCTTTTACTTTAAAATAAGTCATATCTATAGTGATTCCTTCATCCGTCAGCCAGGAGCCGTCTCTTCTGCATACCCGCACGGGAAGATCCCAGTCTGCAGGATTTATGATGCTTCCTCCGGATTTCAGTCTCATCATATGAGCCTGAGGCCCCTGCTTCCTGCCGCCAACTGCAAAAAGGATATACAGATCTTTTCCTATTACATGAAATTCCGGTGCCCAAAATGTTTGGACAAAATCATGTTCTTCATCATAATCAAGTATACAATACTCTTGTGTTTCTTTCAGGAAAAGTGCGTCTACACTATCTGCCTTACGTACATATAAGCCAATTGATTTCCTGTTGTCATTTGTGGCCAGAAAGTACCAGCTGTTATCCCATTTAAAAATTACCGGATCCGCATAACCGACTGCCATGGGAAACTTATATTCATTCTTCAGTATTTCACCTGTAACGGCATACTTATTTCTACCAACTAAAACCGCTTTATCCAGATTCCAGCTTACTCTTTTTTTATCGATTGTTCCATCGGAATACAGCACATCTGCCGTTATAGAATCCAAATCTTCCAGGTGCCTTAATTCTATTTCCTTCTGAAAAGCAACATCCACCGCATGGATTGGCAGCCAGGCTTTGCATATTAATTCGCCTGATTCGTCCGGCACTTCTATTTTATCACTGCCAGAAGCCAAATAGTCTTCATATCCCGAACATTCTACCAGATTATGTTCTTTAAAAGATATAAAATCAGCAGTCGTCCACAACAATATTTTATCCGGTTCAACAATGTCGCCCTCCGCATTTACGCACTGTGCCGCAATACCGTATATCTCGTCCATACAGAATACAACAGGATTAATTATCCCTCTTTCTTCAATTGTATTATTCTGCCGGATTGCTGCTCTAGCAAACAAAATGCCATAATTCTGATTTAAAGGTAAATCATTAATACCATCATTACTATAAGATAAATGGACGCTATCAGCTAACGAGCGTGGATACAGTTCACATTCCTGCCGTGTATAAACATTAATATATCCCATATATACAGCCCCTTTCTCAAGCACCAGGTTTCAGTAAAGCATTGTTATCCTCATCTTCTGTCTGCAAAACTTTACTAAGTTCAATCCCTGCAAGAAGTATGATTCCAATACCGTGTGTATCATTTAATGTCCATCCCAAGATATCCCGATAATAATCACTGGTAAAGGAATAAAACGACCCCTGGCATATGCCATATATATTGCCGAATCGATCGATAGAATAGCTTTTTATACCCTCCCAGGCCTTCATTGCTGCCGTCAGAAGTTTTTCTCCCAGTTCCTTATTGACCCACCCAAATCGTACGGCTCTGCAGAAACCATAAATAAACATTGCCGTACAGGAGGTTTCTTCGTAGGATTCAGGCACAGTCAGTACTTGATGCCACAATCCCCTGCTTCCCTGTAAGGATAGGAATCCTTCACATAATACAGAAAGGAATTTCAATATTTCCGGACGAGCTTTATGTCCCTTTGGCAAATACTCCAACAGCTCCGTAATTGAAAATAAGCTCCAGCCATTTCCTCTCCCCCATGGCACATAGGTTGCCGTATCTATATGAAAATCATATACATGGCTCATAACCTTGTATTCCGGTATAAACAGATATTTCTTAAACAGCAGGATCTGTTTTGCGGCATCATCCAGATATTTATTTTCTCCGGTTAATTTTGCATATCTGCATAAAAAAGGAATACTCATATACAGATCATCAACCCACATCGTCGGATGTCCCTCTTTTGCCCGGTAAAAGGCGCCGTCTTCTCTCCGTTCCTGCCCATTGAGCATATAATCGCCAATCCGATCAGCCACTTTTTTTGCTTTATCCTCAACATTGTCACGGTACAATTCAAGCATAGCAGAACCAAAAGAACCACAGTCATCCAGGCAGTCAAGTGTCACAAGTTGATTATTTATCTCCGGATATCCATATTTTTCTGCATCCCATAAGCTGTATTCATGTAATGAAATACATTCCTGCATATGCTTTTCCACATATTTTTCGATATCGGGCCTCTTCAGCACGCGTGATGCCTGTAAAAGCCCATAAAGCGTAACACCAAGAGGATAATTCCATCGTCCAAAACAATCATTTTCCAGATAAGGACGAACAGAAGCACTTTTTCCCGTTTTCCAATAACATTTCTCCTCATCACCATATAAATTATAGAACGTAGGCAATACAAATGCCGGTTTTTCCTTAAAGGGGCCCAGATAAAGATAAGGACCATCACTTCCAGCCACTCCCGGGTTAAATAATTCAAGCAGGCAATTGTCCTCATAAGAAGCAGTAAATTGTATTTTCCATTCCCCATCCTTCGGGCAGCATGAAACCGCCAGAAGATCATGTTCTCCGGCCGCTGCTTCGATCATTTCTGAATCGATTTTCTTTCCGTCCATGTAAAAATCAGCATCAGCTGAATGAATAAATATCTTTTGATTTCCCGGGCGGCTCTGTCTGAGCTTTGTCCATATACATCCCCACTGCCCTTCAGAATGACCTAAGACCTTTTCCAGGGAATCAGGATCCTCAATTCTATCCGTGTGAAGGTCTGGATACCACTTCAGTCCCGTACTGTTTTCCTCTTTTAACAATTTTATCGCTTCAGGATCAATTTCATCTTCCTCAAAAGGTTGGCTGTATATGATACCACCCTGTCCATATCTTTCTTCAAAAGGAGCCAGAAAAGAAATCCAGCGCCAGGAAGGCATTACCGGACTCATTTCACACCCAAATCCTGAAGCAGTTTTTTTACAGCAAATCAGGATGCTGTTCCAGCCCGGATTACATGGGAAATCCAGACAGGTAACCTTTTCCTCATTATTTTCTTCATTCGTTGTGGATTTCCAAAATAAACTGCCGTTAAAATAGATTGCTACTTTGCTATAACATCTGACCAAAACAGAACGGTTTCCTTTATCGAACTGATAAAACTTTGCTGCAATCAGGCTGTTTTGCGTCATTTTCGCTTCCGGCAGCTTCCGATTCAAATCAAATTTATAAATTCCCTCTGCATTCGGTAAAAACGAATCCTCTCTGTAAGACCTGAATCGAAAAGAATTTGCCGGATTCTGTCCGATATATCGCTCTGCAACTGTCGTCAGAATCCCGTTAAGAGAAGCTCCGCTTGCTTTTATGCTTATATTTGGATCAAAATATGTTGTAAGTGTTTTTTCCATATGTTTTCTTTCCATATTTATTATTTTTAATATCACAGTTTATTTTGGGGGAATACATACCTTCCTAATTGCAGGATATCATATGTCTTCCCCCATTTATAACTAATTTAATACAGTCTTTGTCAATAAATAATCTAAACAAATTTTTCTTTCTGTTTAGTAGGTACATACACCAGGTGATATTCACCACCTGCTTCCAGAGACATTCCATCTAAAGCAAAGACAGGATTTAGATTTTTCGCTTTCAACATAAAATCTGTAAATTCCCCATCCTCCTGTTTGCTTCCAGTCATGCAGATAAATGCCGAACACTCACTGACAAATCTGTATTCGCATCCTGACAAAACATCATCAAATGGTTTCCCCTGTACACTGGACCATATTGCCAGGTACCCTTTTCCTTTTCGTCCAAAAAGCCAGTTACCTTCCAATACCTCTTCTTCTAATGAAAAAGATGGCCAATATAAATGTGTAAAATTAACAGGATGACGCTTCTGATCCAGATGATAGATTCCACCAAGTATTCTTCCCTTCTGCATGAGTGCAGGCATCAGCCCATTACCATACCAGTATCCTGGCCGCATTTCACTTTCATCATTGGTTGCACCCGGATGATTGATAAATGCAATACAGTCATTATCCAATGCCGCATACCACATATGCTGCTGATAACCATACAAGCCCGGTTCGAATAAGGTCATACTGGATTTCAGCTCTTCTTCGGAACGTGGACTACTTACTGATGACAATAGATAATTATCTGTTTTTACAAGGCATATTTCAGCATTCCCGGAATTATAAACTGTCGAAACCTGTGACTTCATTAAATCAGTAAGATGATCCGGTATTACAAAATGACTGGTTGCAAAAGGAGCTAACCAGGCGGTGAACATTTGGGGTGCCTCCGGATTGATATAATGGATAATAGCCTGAATCTCCTGTTTATGTGGAATAATTACCTCACGATATACTCGTCCCATAGGCCCGATAGTACTTCCATTCAGAGCATGCCTTGAAAGCTGTTCCAACAGTTTTATCAATAACGCTTCCGCCCGCTTTTGCACTATCTCATCCGCAAAGTCTACCAGTTCAAGTATTGCGGCAGCTGTAACGCACATATAGCCGGCACTTAAAAACTCCTCAAATCCCTTTTTTTCAACAATATCCAGCCATTCACTGCAACGTTTATTCCCCAGTAAATTCATCTCAATTCCAGTACGACCACTTCGGCTGAATATTTCGTTCGGGTATAAAAGCCCTGCAACCATCTGGCAGCCATGAAATAACAAGGTATGGTTTTCACTCCAAAAACACATGCCATCACTGCCCTCTTCATCCATCCAGTAACGGAACCGCAGTACCACCTGCTTCATCCGTTCCTGTAATTCCTGATCTTCCACATCATAGGTCATAAAAAGCCTTAGCAAAGCTGAAAGGGCAAAATCCGAACAATCAGAACATGCGTCAACAAAATCCAAATCATGCAATAAAATCGCTTTGTCATCTTCGGAAATAAAACCTCCGTTCGTTGCCATTCTTGCGAGAACATAATAAACACCTGTATCCATTGGATTATCCGAATCAATTTTCTTTTTTAATTCACCCGTTAACGCAATCACATTTTTTCTATGTTCAGCTATGGTACCCGATACCTTTTGATACACAGGCTTTTCATTTTCCATAATCTCAAAACTTCTGACCAAAGATTGTCCATGTAAAAAAATTATAACTTTTACGCCTTTATAGCCTTCAGCAAAATCATAACTGCTTCCGTTTTCCCAAGGTGCAGATATACAAATTGTATTTTTTCCGGATTTATGTGGCAGTTCCGTATACATTTCTATCGTGCATGGAACAGGAGGAGCAGACTTGGCAAATAATAAATGAGCTTCCTTAAGTTTTAAACTGTCTAACCAGTCTGCGGCTTCCGTCAACTGCCTAATATTTCCGTCCTTATCCGGCAATATATTCTCAATTCCTGAAAGTTCTCCGATTAGCTGCATCCCATAAATATTGCGTGTATCTCTTACCCCAAGATTTTGGCAACGCACAAAAATATCATTAATTCCTTTTTTTAATTTTATAGAGGTCTGAGCTCTTCTCATCGGCTTATAAACTGCAGCTTCATGGGTAAGTACTTTTTCACCATTGACCCATACATCTGTCGCCGGATAACACCACAGACATAACTGCAGTTCACACGCTTCTGAGGATTTTATCTGTGTTGCCCCATAAAATTCCACACGGCAAATCAAGCGATAAAAGTTACTTATATCTACAAATATACCGTTTCCGCCATACCAGTACTTCCAGTTTTGACCAGAACAGGTCTCATCCAAATAAATATTCATCGGAACTGTAAAATTGTCATCAGGGATTGCTTCCCGCATCTTACTTTCAAATTTTTCCTGTATTTCTTCTTCAACAACGATTTCGGGAATATTCAGTTTAGGTCCACATATAAGCCATTTAGTCAAAAAACCATTGCTGTCTGCTAACTTATTTTCCACTGTGCTCCTCCATCAATTTACTTATGCATACTTTCAAAGTATTCGGTTCTTTCCTGAATAATTGTGTCCATTCCAGTATTTTTAAGTTCTTCCATATAGGTATCAAATGTGCTTTCAAATTCTGCCTCAGGACATGTGATACATTTTACAATATATTCATCTCTTATCAGTTTCAGATCGGTTACCAAATCCGTAGTTGAAGGTGAAGTATAGGAGGTTTCATAAATAAGAGTTCCACTTGCAGCATTATGATAATTATTTATTATCTGCTGTTCAAATTCCGGTACCTCTTTTGCCAGGCTAAGAATTGCATCCTCTTCATTATCAAAATACCCTGAATTTCCCACAAGGAAAATATCTGTACGAATCCAATCCTTATCTTCCTGATTATATGCTATATCAATCGCAATCGGCACACCATCTTCAAGTTTATAATGCTCCCCTTCAAAACCATTAAAGAGAACAAATCCTCCTTCTTTCGTACACATCCAGTCAAGGTAAGTCATGCAGGCCTCTACTTTTTCTTCACTCGCTGAAAGAGGACAAAACGCAACTAAACCGCCCTGCTGGTAGGCTGCACTGTACTGTTTACCATCATTTACATTTAGTAAAGACGGGATGGAAACCAATTCTGCAGTCGGAATATTTTCCTTAAGAGTAGAAGTTAATTTATTATTTCCCTCCGCATAGTTCACATTGGATTCGAAACATGCTACAGAACCATTTACTACCTTACTCTTAAAGGTATCCTCATCCAGTGTATAATACTCTTTATCTAAGAGACCTTCGTTATACATTTTATTTACAAAACGATAATAGTCACGGATACCTTCATCATAATAATCCCCTATAGCATCAGCACCAAATCCAACATTCGGATTACCTACATCTGCTTTTACCGGATCATTAACAATTTTGGAAAAAGCCTTCTGAAGATTACGTGGCATCCACAAAATAGCGCCAATTACATCCGTACGCCCATCCGGATTATTCTTTACCATTTGTTCAATTGCATTATATAACTCATCTGTGGTTTTAGGAATATCAAGACCAAGCGCATCCAGCCAATCTTTTCTAATATACATATTTGACATCTGTGTAACAGCACGCTTAGCTACAACACCATAAAGTACATTATCTGGAGTTCTCGCAATATTAATGACATCTTCTCCTAAATACGCCTTCATATTTCTTGCCTGATCTTCGCCATCTATAAATGGTGACAAATCCCAGGTTCCACCCTGTTTATAATATTCTTCAGCATTAGCATAACTATAAGTAACAGTAATATCCGGAGCAGTACCTGATGCCATCATTGTCTGCATTTTAGGAATTTCATCTGATCTCGGAACCGGGACAAATTCTACATTAATTCCAACTTTGTTCATTTCCTGGTTTACATAGTCAACCCATTTGTTATCTGTAATTGTAGAACCGCTTGGAGCATTACTGCGGTCAAAGAGTTCAACGGTAATGGTTATGTTATCAAACATCTTATCCCCATATGTTGTTTTGTACCCCGCCCCTTCCTCAGGTGCATTTACTACCTCCGTTTCAGGACTTACTGAATTAGTTGATTCTTTTGCCTCCTGTTCGATTGTTGTGTTGGAGCCTGAGCATCCTGCAATATTTCCAACAAGTAAAACAGCAGTCATTAATGCAGCAATTCTTCTTTTCAACATCTTACATCCTCCCTAAATAAATTATTAGTTTTTTATAACTACAGCAATTGCTGTTAGTATCATTTTTTCCAGTTTATAATTTCACGCTTCACTACATGCACATTTATCCTTTTACAGAACCTACCATTACTCCTTTGACAAAATATTTCTGAAGCCATGGATAAACCACCAGTATAGGTATCGTTGATACAGCAACTGTAGCCATTTTAAGTGACTGTGCCATTACAGGTGTCCCTGCACCTTCAATGCTCGCTGAAGAATTTAATTCTCCTGCAAAAAGCAATCCACGCAGACGAAGCTGAAGCGTATACTTTTCAGGACTTTGTATATATAACAATGCATCAAAATACGTATTCCAATAGTTTACCGCATAAAATAACCCAATTGTTGCAATGACTGGCAATGACAAAGGGATAATAACCTTATATAAAATATGGAGATCAGATGCTCCGTCTATCCGTGCTGCTTCTTCTAATTCCCGAGGAATTTCCTTAAAAAAAGTTCTCATTACAATAAAGTTAAATACATTAATTGCCTGAGGCACAAACAAGGCAGTCAGCGTATCATAAAGCCCAAGTCCTTTTACCACCATAAATGTAGGTATCATGCCGCCGCCAAAATACATCGTAAACAAAATTAATATTGTAAAAAACTTTCTTCCCGGCAGGTAATCTCTTGATAATGCATATGCTGCAAAAATAGTTAAAATCAAACTTAACAATGTACCAACAACAGTTACTATTACAGTAGCTCTCATGGATAACCAAATTTGTGCCTTCCCTAAAATTTGACGATATGCTTCAAGGTTAAAATCAATTGGAAATATAGTTACCTTTTTTGACAATACAGCATTATACCCGCTCAATGAATATGCGATAACATTTATAAATGGATATACGCAGGCAAAAACCAATAATGTTAGCAAAACATAATTAATTACAGTTCCAATAGATAACTTTTTCTTTTTCATATTTATATGATGCATTGACACCCCTCCTAAATTATTCCATCCTCACCAATTGCTTTAGCGAACCTGTCTGCCAGAACCAGAATAATAATATTTATTAAGGACTGGAAAAGGCCTATCGCAGTTGACTCGCTATATTTTGCATTCTCAATACCAATACGGTATGTATAGGTGCTTATTACTTCCGATGTACCAATAACTTTATTGTTACCAAGCAAAAGGGGGGCATCCAATCCGATTGTCATCATTTTTGATATTTGTAAAATCAACATAGTAACAATTACAGATTTAATTGAAGGTAATGTAATATATATAAGCCTCTGAAATTTTGTCGCCCCATCCAGGCAGGCAGCTTCGTATAATGATTCATCTACGCCAGTAAGCGCTGCCAGGTAAATTATTGTCCCCCATCCGATTTCTTTCCATACATTACATACGATATAGGTAAATATCCACCATTTAGGTTCACTAAGAAACGGTATTGAAGACACTCCCATATTTTGAAGTATCTGATTTATTGTTCCATCCTGCTGAGAAAATAGGTTCGTTGCAATCCCCGCTACTACTACCCAGGAAATAAAGTGCGGCAAATACAAAAGTGATTGAGCAATCTTTTTAAATTTTACACTTAATACTTCATTCAGCATCAATGACACACCTATTGTTAATGGAAAACTAACTGCTAATGTTAAAATATTTAGTACAAGTGTATTTTTAATTGCCAGCCAAAAATTCTTATTTTCAAATATCTTTTTAAAAATACCAAATCCAACCCAAGGACTCCCTGACATTCCTTTATATACGTTATAATCCTGAAATGCCATTGTAACCCCATACATAGGTACATATTTAAATACAATGTAATAAAGAATTACCGGAATCAGCATCATATATAACCATTTACAATTCCATACACGGCTTATTAATTTATGACTGTCCTTTTTTCTCATCTTCTCTCTCCTTATAATTCCAAACGAATCTTTACTTGAATTTATAACTTGTTTGATATCTTTTATTCTACTCCATTTCTGTGGAAATAGTTTGCGTTAACCTAATATAAATCATGCGTCAAACAACCTTATAATTTTTTATTCATTTAGCATATTAGTACTATCAAACATTTTTCATCTGTTATTTTTGTATATTTTGCCATTATTCAAGAAAATAATTTCAGTGTAAAATAAATATCGAGCATATTTTTATATGGAGGTTTATTATGCCGAATTCAGAAAAAAATCTTGATCCTATTACTTCGGATTATTTCGTCTGGTATGCTACTACGCCAACAGACATTCCTATATACCATTACCACAATGCATATGAAATTTTCTTTTTTATAAAGGGGCATGTTCATGTTTGTGTGGAAGAATCACGTTTTGATTTAACCCCTGGCAACATACTCCTTATTCAGCCATGGGAAAATCACCGGGTTGAAAGTTATGGAGGCACCTATTATGAACGTTTTGCAGTGAATGTAAGCTACAATATACTGGACAAGCTTTCTACCCCAAAGACCAATTTGACAGACAGATTGTTTAACCGTCCATTTGGAAGACCCAATATAATTGCTACGAATGAAGAGGAATTAAAAAAATTATCTGAAATTATGCATAATCTTCATAAAGAATACAAAGGCAACGAATATGGTAAAGATATCATGTGCAGTTCTTATATTGCTCAGGCACTTGTATTAATAAACACATGTATGCTGAAACGTGACGCTTTGAAACTCCCAAATACGATGCCTGAACTAGTCGAAAAAACTCTGAACTACATAAATAACCACTTGCCTGACTATATAACTCTTGATGAATTATCTAAGGAATTATATCATAATGGGATCTATATAAGCCGCCGATTTAAGGAAATTACAGGTCTTACAATTAAAGAATACACTCTGAGGAAACGAATAAGTCTGGCGCAGCACTATCTTATAAAGGGATATTCCGTTGCTGATAGTGCACAAAAAGCGGGGTTTGATGATCCGTCTAATTTCACAAGAACCTTCACCAAATATATTGGTATTACGCCAAAGAAATATCAGAAAAGAGCTGAAGAGACAAAGGTAAATACTATTGAGAGATAAAATCATTCACTATTTAATATTATATATTTTCGCTACAGATACAGATTTAAAAAATAGCCTATCTAATAAATAATATTAAGGGATTTTCGCAATAAAATAAGCATATCTTCAAGAAGCCAACGCTTTTCAAAAAAACGCTTTCTGCGGGATACGCTTATTTTCTTTGGTTTTCTTATTCGGATGTGCAAACGCCCTATTCCTTCTTCTTGCCATTAAAATAGTCTTTGACTACAATTAAAATTTCTTTGTAAATATTCAATAATATATTTTAATATTCTGTATGTAACAATTCTTCTTCCGTTTGGCCTTTTTTCGGCAGCCTCCGCCTGCTCAGCCAACTCTGCCTTGTTCTTAGCAGCTATCTGGGATTTTTCTAATCACAAGGTTGTCCCCATTATTTCCCCATACTATCCACATAGTTATCCACATTATCCACCAAAAATTCAAGATGTCGTATAGTAAGGAAACAGCAGCCTATATCTAGTGTCTTTAACATGTGGATAACAGAAAATCAATTTGTCCCCTCATGTCTCGCGGAATAACCACCTCTCAGCGGCATATACTGTAACAATAGATTTACTGGGTGCAGCTTATGTTAAAAGATTTTGTTCACCTCATACAATGTAAGATAAAGAGGCTCCGGGAGGCGGAGGACTTTAAGACCAATCTGCGCAACCAGGTAATTAAATCCGCTCTTTTTCTCCTGGGTGTGGTTGCATTTGTAAAATGCGTTACCACGTTTGTCCCTCAAGCTGTTTCCGTTTCAAGCACCATTAACGGAAGAGAACTCCCAATTTATTGCGTGGAAACTGATGAAAAAAAGGTTGCGCTTTCTTTTGATGCCGCCTGGGGAAACGAAGATACACAAAGGATCTTGGAGATACTGGCCAAACACAATATCCATGTAACCTTTTTTGCAACCGGAGGATGGGTGGAAAGCTATCCAGACGACGTAAAAGCCATCCTTGATGCCGGACACGATTTGGGCAACCACAGCGAAAACCATAAAAATATGAGTCAGCTTTCCAACGATGAAAAAGAACAGGAGATAATGAAAGTACACGATAAGGTAAAAAACCTGACCGGTTATGAAATGTTTCTGTTCCGTCCTCCTTATGGCGATTACGACAACGATGTCATCAAAACAGCCACCAAATGCGGCTACTATCCAATCCAGTGGGATGTGGACTCCCTCGACTGGAAGGATTACGGCGTGGATTCCATCATCAGTACCGTTTGTACCAACAAGCACCTGGGAAACGGCTCCATCATCCTGTGCCATAACGGGGCAAAATACACGGCGGACGCACTGGATACCCTGATTACCAATATAAAAGGGCAGGGCTATGAAATCGTCCCTGTTTCCGAGCTGATTTACCGTGATGGATATCATATGAACGCGGAGGGACGCCAGATAAAGGATAAATAAATATATTCTGAAAACATATTTTCCGCCTCCTCCCCCGGAAACAGGAAGTGCCTGATCCCCGGTTCGTATTCCCGGTATCAGGCACTTCCTTTATTTCTTCAGCTTTTCCTTCATGTCCTTCATAAACTCAGTAAAACCGGGAACCTCCCGCAGGAAATCAAAATCCTGCGCCTCCGGGTTTTCCAAATCCTCAAGTATCCTTGGCATCAGCAGGCTTCCTATATTCCTGCCATTTTCCTTCCGGGGGATCCGGCTGTACAGCGCAGAGCTGTATGGTTCCCATTTTTTCAGCATGGCAGGAAGCATTTTCTCCAGAATTTTCATTCCTGCCGCAGCGTCCTTCTGTGCTGTCGCTATTTCAAAGTCTCCCAGATAAGCGCAGTAATCCCACAAATCAAAAATCCCCGTCATTTCCCGGAGCACCGCCGCCACCTGCTTCGCTTCGTCAATTCTCCCCAGCTTCAGGTCAATATCCAGCAGCGAAAGCAGGGAGGACTGCACGCCGTTTATATCCTTCATCAGTTTCTGCTGTGTCAGAGGAGCCGCTTCTTCCCATCTTTCCTGCGCCGTATAAAGGCTGATTTGCAGTCTGTTTTTGCCGTTGGCCGTTTCCTCCGGCAGCTCCTCCAGCAGTTTTTCCGCCCTTTCATACTCCTGTCTTCCCATATATTTGGAAAAAAGCATGACCTTTGCCTGATTTGCCGTCGGGGCATCGGCGCTCCCTGCCGCCTGGACATACAGGCGTTCCAGTACGTCTTCCGCCTCGTCGCCGTCCGGTTTTCCATAAAAGCAAATCAATCCCTCCAGCGTCAGCGCAGTGCTCAGAACCAACGTATCACAGGAAGGAAATTCCCGCAGCTTCTCCATTGCCAGCGCAAATGCCTTTTGTGTGCCTTCCGTTTCCGCCGCGGCCAATAATTCATTCTGAAATGCCTCAATTTCCTGATCGCTTAACTCCTCCTGAAAGGAAAGCAGCGTATTCAAATCTGTGTCCAACAGCCTTGCCAGCGCGGGAAGCAGCGTAATATCAGGATAAGTTACTCCTTTTTCCCACTTATTCACCGCCGGCGGCGATACTCCCAGACGGGATGCCGCCTGCTCCTGGGTCAGTCCCTTTGCCAACCGCTTTTCCCTGATAATCTCATTTATTTTCATGGACGCCTCCTTCTTCCTGCTGCTTTGTCACCTCCAATTATAGCTGTCCTGCCGCACGGAAACAATTGAAGCGTTATTTATTTAAACGACATAAAATTAACCGCCGGTTAATCTCCTGGTAAATGGTTGGCCTTGTAAATGGTTGGTTATTCTGTCATTTAATCCGCCGCTCTCATTCTCCCCATTCTCCGGCCAGCTCTCCGGCATATTTTTGCAGGTAATCGGCAAAACTGCGTACCAGAGACGACCCGGGGCTGTTTTTCCTCCATATGAGCAGATCCAGATTGTATACTCTGGACATGGAGGCCGTGCGCTGAATCATGCCCGCATCCTCCAGAATATCCGCAGGGACGGGGGATGCCCACATATAGGAGCCCGGCAGCGTTTTCAGCAGATCGATCTGGCTTCCCTGTCATACACATAAATCCTCCGGGGCGGCGTGTCCTGCAGGGTTGGATCGATACGGGCCATTGTCAGGGATGGATTCCTGTGATCTCCGTGCACCACCTCCGTAAAAGGGCGCAGCATATCCGGCGTAATATCCGGCGCATCTGCCAGCGGATGATCCTTACGCATGACCAGCAGCAGTTTAAACTGCATCAGAAGGGTTTCGCACAGATTTTTATTGGCCAGCAGCTGTTTATAATAGCTTTCATAAAAAGCGGGAATCCGTATCACGCCCAGATCACTCTCCGCACGGAAAACCTGATCGATCACCTTCTCCGTATTTGTCTCACAGAAATGCAGCGACAGCGGCTGCTCCGGACGGATCCTGGCATTCATCCACTGCGACAGCGCCTGGGTGCAGTAGGAAGCGCGGGAAACGGAAATCCCCAGGGAAGCAGGGACCTCCGCCGGCCTGCTTCCAATGTTCTCCAGCATTTCCACCTGAGCCATTATATTGGCGGCATAAGAAATAAACGCCTCTCCCTGAGGCGTCAGCTCCACCCCGCCGGGCGTACGCTCAAAAATTTTAATATGCAGCTCATTTTCCAGGCTCTTTAAAGCGCTGCTCAGATTGGGCTGCGCGCAGAACAGCGCATGGGACGCCTTAGTAATAGAGCCCTCCTTATAAATGGCAAGTACATATTTTAACTGCTGAAGGTTCATCCTTCCCTCCCTGCCGCGCCGGTATCCGCCGCCGCATTCCTTATCATTTATCTGTTCCCTCCATATGGGCTGCCGGTTCTGCCTCAGCCTTGTGCCCTGCCGCGCCGTGTCTCTTCCCGGACAGCAGCCCCCTGGCCCATATTCTTTTTATATATCCTGATAGCAATTTTATATGATACGTTCCCGGGTTGCAAGCGTTACAATAATTACAGGAAAAAATTATTAATATCACGAAAGGATGTGTATGTATATGGCTTTAAAGGTTGCTGTTTTAGGCGGTGGGAATGGAGGTCATGCCGCGGCTGCGGACTTGACGAACCGCGGCTTCTGCGTACATATGTATGAGGATGCCCGTTTTGCCGGTAATTTGCAGAAGGTATTTGAAACACATGAAATCACCATGGCCGGCGCTGCCGGAAATGCCGTGGTAAAAATCGATATGGTGACCTCCGTTCTGAAGGAGGCCGTGGAGGATGTGGAATTTATTTTCGTGGCGGTTCCCGCCTTCGCCCATGATGTTTATGCGGATAAGCTCTCAGACATCGTAAAACCGGGGCAGACCGTGGTTGTCCTTCCCGGCACCTTCGACAGTCTTATCTTCTGGAAAAAATTCCAGGAAAAAGGGGTAAAGGATGTGGTTGTCGCTGAAACAAACACGCTTCCTTATGCAACACGGCTGCAGGGCCCCGGAAGCACTTTGATCATGAGCCTGTTCAATCCCCTGAAATTAGGCGTCATGCCGGCGTGCAAAACGCAGGAAACCCTGGAAAAGCTCCGTCCCTTCTATCCTGCGCTGGAAGCGGTTGAAAGCGTTATCGCCTGCGGTCTTTCCAGCCTGAATCCGATCATCCACGTTCCCGGCTGCATTCTGAACGCCGGACGGATTGAATATGCTAAGGGAGAATTTTTCTTCTATACGGAGGGCTTTACCCCCTGCGTGGCCCGTACCACGGAAGCAATCGACAAAGAACGTATCGCACTGCTTGACAGCTTCGGCTATGCAAGCGACATTGTTGCCCACGGTGTGGGCGGCTCGGTTGTCACGGACGATATTGGAGAAGCGATTGCCAGCGACCCTAATTTTGCAAAAATAAAAGGGCCTGCCGATACAGGCAACCGCTATTACGCTGAGGATATCCCCTACGGCCTTGCCCCTTGGGCCAAGCTGGCGCATGCCATGGGAGTCGGCGTGCCGGTCATTGATTCCATGATCACAATCGGCTCCGCCCTGTTAGGCTATGACTGCTGGGAAAAGGGCCATTCCCTTCAGGATCTGGGAATCGAAGGCATGACAAAGGAACGTTTGAAGGAATATCTGGAAACAGGCTGTTAATTTTTTTATCGGAAGGAGTTTAAACATGGCATTTCATTCTATCAAGCCCGCGGGGCTGACGGAAAATATATTTGATTTAATCGGTAAGGACTGGTTCCTGATGTCCGCCGAAAAGGAAGGACGCGTCAATCCCATGACGGTCGCCTGGGCGACCATGGGAATTTTATGGCAGAAACCCGTGGTTATGTGCGCGGTGCGCCCGGAACGCTTCACCAGGGAATTCCTGGATGTGGCGGAGGGCTTTTCCCTCACCGTATTTGACAACAGCTACCGGAAAATGCTGGGCTATTGCGGAACCGTTTCCGGCAGGGAGCAGGATAAGGTGGAAAAAGCCGGGCTCACCGTGGCTCATGCTGGAGACATCCCTTATTTTGAAGAGTGCCGCATGGCGCTTGTGTGCAGAAAGCTTTGCGTGACTCCGCTGAAGGAGGAGGATTTCCTCGGTGATGAAGCCTTCACCCAAAAATGGTACGGCGGTGAAAACCATGCTGACGGCACCGGCGGCGGATACCACCTTCTGTACATCGCGGAAATTACAGATATTCTTGTAAAAGACTAACGGAAAGGCACAAAGAAGGAAGAAGCCCTTCCTGTTCTGTCACTGTTTGTGTACAGAAGGAAGGGCTTCTTTTTGCTGCGTATTATTTTTCAGCGTTTCTATTCTTCACTCACGTATTTTTCAACGCGGAGCACCTGCGCAGTTCCGTCATCCAGATTTCCTGTATAATAGACAAATATTTTATCATTCACCTGCAGTCCGGCAGCGTCCGTCTGAAAGGTATAGGAATTTCCCTCCATATCAGATACATTCAGCATCCCGTCTCCCGCTTCATTGACAATACAACTGCTCTTCCCCATTTATTGCATCTCCGCCCTGGCTTGCGGCATCCTGTGCTTCAGATTCATAGCCTGCGGTTTGTGCACTGCTTTCCTTCTGCCCCGCCTGGTTTCCTCCGCAGGCCGTAATGCTCAGTACGCTGATAATTCCTATTGCAAGTATCCAGTTTCTTTTCATAATTTTTCCATAACTGTTCCGTTCCTTCACAGTTATGTTTCTCCTTTCGCTTTCTGTTTACTTTTTCTTTCACTCTATAGATTATGCCGGGGAGAAAAAAGTTTGGACGATAAACATTTTTTTCTCTTTGAGGCCCATTTCATCTGCTTTTGTAAAAACTTCAGGATGTTTTTTGGGAAAATCCCATGGACGGCTGGTTTTTATTGATGTAGAATAAATAGATAGATGCCCGCTTTCCGGTTCTTTGATCACAAAGCGGCTGTCCGTCAGATAATATAATGAACCCCAAACAGCAAACGAGGCTTTTATGGAAAACAAAAAAGAGAACCACACATATCTGGAAATTAACGGAGATTACCGAATGCGGGAGCTGGACAAAAGTGATCTGGAACAGTTCAATGCCCTGCTCCAGTACGCATTCCAGGTCACATCCTATGAACTCCTGCAGACCGGCTGGGAGCAGGAGGAAATCAAATACGCCAAACGTCCCATTCTGGAAGAGGCCTATGTGCTCGGATGGTTTTACAAGGAAAAGCTGGCTTCCATGATCGTCGTTTATTCCATGAAGGTAAATATTCACGACAACATCATGGATATGGGCGGCATTACAGGTGTTGCCACCTACCCCGAATATACGGGAAAAGGGCTCATCCACTCCCTCATGAAACGGGTTGTTAACTACATGCATGAACAGGAATTCCCGATTTCATTCCTGTATCCCTATTCCATTCCCTTTTACAGGAAAATGGGCTGGGAAATCGTCTCCGATAAGCTCACCTTCACAGTAAAGGACACCCAGCTTCCCAAGGCCAGGCCGGTGACCGGCATGGTGGAGCGTGTCAGCCTGGATTCCGAGGACTATCATAACGTCCATTCTTATTTTGCCCTGCAGCATCACGGCGCACTGATCCGGGACAACCTGGCCTGGGATGAATACTGGCGCTGGGAAAATGACGATATGATCGCTGCCGTCTATTACAATAAAGATCATAAGCCGCTTGGCTATGTGGTTTACTATATCGCTAATGAAATCTTCCATATCAAAGAAATGGTTTATCTGAATATTGAGGCCAATTACGGGCTTTGGAACTATATCAGCGCTCATTTTTCCATGATCACACAGGTACAGGGCGACAATTATTCCGGAGAGCCCATGGCCTATTTATTTGAAGACAGTGAAATTACGGAGACTATCTCCCCCTATATCATGGCCAGAATTATTGATGTGCATGACTTCCTGTTGGAATATCCTTATCAGATTCAGCCTGAGGATTTCAAAATTCATTTCCGTGTTATCGATGAGCTGGCGCCCTGGAATGCCGGTGACTTTATGGTTTCCTGGCATGATGGGGAAACTATCTGTGAGCAGGTGGAGGACAACCAGTCCATCAACGTGGTGGAACTGTCCATAAATACGCTGACCACCATGCTTATGGGCTATAAGCGGCCCACTTATCTATATGATCATGAGAAAATCCAGACTGAGTACTATATGCTCACATGGCTGGAGCGGCTGATTCCGGTAGAGAAGCCTTACTTTTCCGATTACTTTTAGAGGGGTGTGGGCCCCGTGCCGTTCCGGGATGTCGGGCGGTATATGGGATGAGGGCCGGGGGGAGGGAGTCCCTATTCTGCGCAGTCAGACGCAAAAATGGGGTATTTCCAGCAGCTTCCCTTTTCCCTTCTGCTGTCAGCGTGGCTGAACTCCTCGCTGGCGACTATTGTCGCGGCTCC